>JBBSFL010000055.1:0-13166 GCA_038238735.1 Fimbriimonadales bacterium
CGCGTACTCCGTCACCACTTCCCGCCATAGGCGGGACGTCTCCAGAACGTTCGCCTTGTCGACGCTCACTATCTCACGACGGCGCTGCCGGGCTATTTTGAAGGCTTGGGCGGTGATCCGCTCGATCTCGTGACGGGTGTAGACGCAGGTGTCGACCGCGGTATTCCCCCCGTCTCGCCGCTCGCGCGGCTGCCCGAAGTAGATCCCGCCGGTCAGTTCGCGCACGACGATTAGGTCGATCATTCCGTTCGCGCCCTTAAGCGGCGAGGCCTGCAGCAAGGGCCGCAAGGTCTTGGCGGGACGGACGTTGGAATACAGATTCAACTCCGATCGCAAGGGCAGCAGCGCGCCGATCTCAGGGCGCATGTTCGTGGGCTGCACGTTGTCCCACTTCGGGCCACCGACCGCGCCAAGCAACACCGCGTCCGCCTTCTTGCAAAGCTCCAGGGTCGAGGCGGGCAGAGGCTGTCCGGCGTCGTCATAGGCAGCGCCCCCGATCAGGCCCTCCTCGAAGGTAAAGCCAAGGCCAAGCGCCTCCAGCACCTTGACCGCCTCGGTCGTCACTTCCGGTCCGATGCCATCCCCCGGCAACACCGCAATGTGTTTGGGCATGAGGCGGATTATGGCAGGCCCTTTCCCATCGTGGTGCCGGAGTCTTCAATTTCTGTTGCCTGCTCCCGGGAGCAGGGGCTGCAAAGCCCCGACACCACGGGTTGAAAACGCGTGCCACTTTCCGGGCTACAGAACGTTCACCGCTCGCGCGGCGAGGAGGACGATTACTGAGAGGGAGATGAGGGATTGGAGCATCATCATCGCCTTGGCCCATCGGGATAGGACTGCCGTGTCCGCGGGGGAGAGAGCGGTGCTGGTGTTGAAGGCCAGGAAGAGGTAGTCCATGAAGCCGGGCGACCAGTTCTCGTGGCCGGCGTCGCAGCGGTCCTCATCGGACATGGTCATCTGGGGGAACAGGAACGAGCCCATGCAGTGGCCGGGGCGGAGGTCGCGGGCGTGGGGGCCACCCGCGTCGAGCCGCCAGTACCAGGAGGCGAAGACGATGATGTTGGACGCCCACAGCGAGGCGGCGGAAACGAGCATCTGAATCGGCTGCTCATCGTGGCGGGGCAGGTGGTAGACGAGCTTTGCGATCGAGGCGATGATGAAGAGAGTCAGGAGAGCCAGCATCCCGGTGCCAAAGAAGACGTTCCACTTGTGATGCCCGGTTTGATGGGCGATTGCCGTGGGGACGAGGAAGCAGGAGATGACGAGGGGCATCAGCCATGCCGGGCCGAGGGTCAGTTTTTCGGGCAGGGCGAAGAAATAGAGGCCCATCACCGCGAAGACGGAGAAGGCCGCTGGCCACCGGGGCTCCGGGTCCCTCGCGGGCGGGAGATGCGGAATATGAAACTTCTCGCCCAGTGACATCTGGCTTAGATTAGCGCACGTAGCATTTGAAGTGCGGCCGCGTGCCGGCGCTTTGCGTGCTGGCGACGAGAGCCCTGAGAGATTTCGAGTAGCGTCGAAGAAATGCTCGCCGCACTCACACTGCTCGCCTCGACTCGGACTCTGACGCTGACCATCGAGCCAAACAAAGTCCTAAACACTTTCCGGCCCGACGAGGCGCTCGGAGCCGGCATCGATGGGCACGAGATGGGATTCTTGGAGGAGACCTTCCGGCCGAGGAACGTCGTTGCGATGCAGCAAGTGGGACTGAAACCCCTAACCTACCGGCTTCGCACCGAGCTTGGAATCGAGGCTTGGCACTGGAATCCCATCGGAACCTGGAGCGACCCCGCCCGCCAAGAAGGCTATTTCGTCGGCGATCCCGTGCCTTCGGCCAGGATAGAACGAAGCTACGGCTATCGCCTGCCCCGCAGAGGAAACACGATCGACCAGGCGAACAACGATGGATACTCGCGGCTGGACGACGGCGACTTCGGGACCTTCTGGAAGAGCAATCCTTACCTGGACCAGCACTTCACCGGCGATCCGAACGACCGATTTCCGCAGTGGGTGGTCGTCGACCTCGGGCATAGAGAGCGAGTCGATGAAACGCATATTTTTTGGGCAAGGCCGTTCGCCACGCGCTATCGGCTCGAGTATTGGACGGGCAACGATGCGATTAACAGCCCGGAAGACGGCGACTGGCGCCCTCTCGGCCCGTTAGTAAAGGGCACTGCGGGCGAGACAGATACCGCCTTCGCTCCCCGCTCGCTGCGGTTCTTCCGGATTTCCTTCCTGGCCAGTTCAGGCACATCGTTGAAACCTTCCAACGACATCCGCGATCGGCTCGGAGTCGCGATCCGCGAGATCCAGATTGGACGGCGGCGCGGGAAGTCGTTTCACGATGTGATGCGAAATGGGACGACGAGGGATTCTCAGACGGTTGTCTACACGAGCAGCACTGATCCGTGGCACCGGGCGAGCGACCTCGATGACAAGGTCGAGCAGCCTGGCTTCGACGCCGTTCTCTCCTCCGGGTTGACCAATGGGCTTCCCCTGCTCGTTCCGGTTTCAGTGCTTTACGACAATCCGGAAACGGCCGAAAACGAAGTACGCTGGCTGCGGGCCCGAAGGGTAACTCTTCGCGGCATCGAGATGGGCGAGGAGCCGGACGGGCAGTACGCGACGCCCGAGCATTACGCAGTTCTCTACGAGCGGCTGGCGCACCGCCTGCATCTCGTTGCAAAAGGAGTTCCGCTGGGCGGTCCTTGCTATCAGACGGCAATCCCCGATGTGGTGGCTTGGCCCGACGCTTCGGGCAATGCGAGCTGGACCTCGCGATTCGTGAGACATTTGAAGCACGCAGGGGAGCCGTTGGGGTTTTTTTCGTTCGAGTGGTATCCGTGGGACAACACGCTGGCCGACACCTATCCCCAGCTCAAAGCGGGGCCCGCGATCCTTGCAGCGTTCTTGAGGCAGCAGCGGGACCACGGCCTGCCGACCAATGTGCCTTGGATGATCACCGAGTACGGCTATTCCGCGTTCTCGGGCCCTCCCGAGGTGGACCTGCCCGGTGGCATCTTGAACGCGGACCTCGTGGGGACGTTTCTCGCTACCGGCGGCGACGTCGCCTATCTGTACGGTTATGAGCCGAACGAGGTTATCGAGGAGGAGCCGGGGGCTTGGGGGAACCTTATGCTGCTCCAAGCCGATGCAGACGGGAATGCCAAATGGAAACTGCCCACGTTCTGGACTGCGTGGATGATGACCCACGTTTGGACGACTGCGGGCCACGGGTTGCATCGGCTGGTGACGTGTTCGGTCTCTCCTAGAGATGCGGATATCGGTGCTTACGCCTTGATTCGTCCCGATGGGAAGAAGACAGTCTTGCTTGTCAATCGAAATCCTTTCCACCCGATAACGGTTGATGTGAAGGCATCCTCGGGAAGCACGTTCTATTCCTATGGACCGGGCCAGTTTCTTTGGCAAGCAGCAGGAGCGAACGGGCGGCCCTCGCGGTCGCTACGGCCCCGAATCCGGGTCTTGCGACCCAGTGAGCCGGTCGTTTTGCCGCCTTCTTCGATTAACGTGCTGGTGTTAGAAAGATAAAAGGCCTACTCTTTAGCCGTGGCGAAAGAATCGCGGCACAATGGTCGAATGAAAACGTTGACATCCGGCTGGCTCGCCCTGGCCGTTACAGGCTTGGTGGCGGTGGGCTGCAAACCGCCTTCCCAAGCGGGACGGGTGGGCGGGGCCGGACCCGCGGTGGGTGGGGGCGGTCCCTCGGTCGGTGGGACAAGCAGCGACCCATCCTCGCCGATTCCTCGGCTCACTTCGGGAGGCTCGGGCTCAGCTCCCAATAGCGTCGGGCCGGGAACTCGAATGACTTTCCTGACCACGACGGAAACCATCGCCAACGACATTTCGAACTGGATTCCCGATCCGAACGGGACATGGACCAATCCGAAGACGGGCGAAAAGATGCGACGCGAGGTGCGGCCGGGCGGCTCGGGGGCCTCGGCTGGCTACAACGTTTATGACGTGGTCGCGATCGAGGACGGCCAGGCGCTGATCGCAACGAACACCTACGGAATCATCGACAACATCGCGCCTCGCTCTTTGCGAGGCGGTTCGATCGTTGGCTCGGCGGGATTTGGTGCCGGAATGTGGGCCGATCCGGCGCTCCTGCAGACCATTCCGGATATAGCGGGCAACGACCGCGTCGTGCATATGCCGTACGACCTCGGCGGCAAGAAGATCGATGCGCTATGGATCGATTCGTCCTTGCCGGTCGGCCATGAGGTTCGGGTTTACGATTTGGCTTCGGGCCTGCTCGTGCACCTGGGCTCCTCCAGCACCGGCACTCCTTCTGAGTTTAAGGCTCCCGATGAGACGGGCAATCCCGGCGGATTTCTGGCGTTCAGCACAATTACCAACGTCCGCAAAATCAGCGTGCCTTGGGCGAATGACCCGATTCCGGAGTGGGCGCAGAATTTGAATACGATGGAGTTCGCAGGAACCGAGACGCTCGCTATGCCGGGGGCCCCACAGAGCATCGTGGTCGCGACCGCGATGAAGATGACAGTCGAGGCGAAGGGCGCGTCTTGGATCAAGGTGATGATCGATGCGACTCGAGAGGCGGGACCGGGTGGCCATGCGTCTTCCGGGAAACTGGAGATGATCACGGGGCAGTCCCAGGTCAATCCCTTCTGGATCGCGCCCGCGACGTTGGCCTCGTTGCGGCCGGGACAGCAGATCGATCAAGATGATCTTTTGAAGATCACTACGGTGGTCGGGCAGAGGGAGAATCTGGGTCGTGGCGAGGCTCTTGCCATATCCCGCACAGGTCCTTCTGAGCAGAGCGACTGGCTCTACGATCTGCAAACGGGGATGCTCGTAGGAATTCGGCAGATCAACAAGGCGACGTTTACGACGACGATGTTCACCCTTAAAAGCACTTCGTAGTCTGGAGATCGGGAATCGGAAATCGACTTGAAGTTGATGTTGAGACTCGCGATTGGCTTCGAGATTCTCGATTTGAGGTTTGAAATTTGAAATGGAATTTCAAGTCGCGAGAGGAGGCTGACTAAGGTCAGACGGCGCAAATTCGGAATGAATTCCGCGCTCCTTTTCAACTCGCTCTATCAAAAATTCAGGGCGGAATCAACAGATTGCAGATTACAGGTTACAGATTTCAGCTTGAGACTAGTGACTCGCCGTTGCATAACGCGGACACCCGGAGCAGGGTACGCGCACACCGTCTAGGCTCCTCAGACCGTCGCTGAGAGGTCTCGCTACTTCCTTCCATTGTCAGGACCTTTCAAGAGCGGCGAGGACCGGCTTCAATCTCGTCTGGTCCCAGGGAGTCAGGCCCATGTTGGTTTCTTTTCTGCGCTGAACTCCTTTTCGGAGGTGCTTAATGGCGCTCGTCCTGTCGGAAGATTCCAACCGGAGGCGGGCGAGGGTTTCCTCCGCGTAGATCGTCAGGTCGGGGCTACCCAATAGCTGCGCATGGTGGCTTAACTGGGTGAGGTCCTTCTCAGCGGCTTCGCGTTCACCTTCGGCGAGATACATCAGCGTCTTGGTTAGAAGCAGCGATCCCTTGAGGTGCCAGGACAGGAAGGGGCCGCAAATTTGGGTGATCTCGTGGGTCATCGCGCTAGCGCCCTTCACGTCCTCATTAGTGGCACGGAAGAGGGCGATGTGGGAGAGGAGGTTGGCGCGCTCGATAAGGGTGGATTGGTAGAACGGGGAGTCTAGCGCGGCGAGAAAGAGGGCGTCGCCGTCTCGGAATCGGCCACAGTGGTGGCTGGCGAGGCCCTGCGCGTGGCGGATGCGGGCGATGGCGCGGGCGTCGGAGCCGTCCACAAAGCTCATCGCGCGTTCGGCTCGCTTGGCGGCGAGTTCGGCTCGGCCGGTCACGATGAGGCAGGCCGTTTCCCATAGCAGGGCGTCGGCGAAGAGGCGTGTGTCCTTTCGCTCGGCGGCCCACTCGGAGGCTTGGTGGAGGATCGTGAAACGGGCCACGTAGTTGCCAAGCCCGCACATCGCGAAGCCTTGGAAAAAGCGGAGCCATCCATAGGATGAATGGGCTGGGCCGATGTAACCGCGAATGCGGTCGCAGATCGCGTCGAGTTCAGCGGGCAAAAGCGAGCAGGCCAAGTCGGGGCTCGCGCGCATGAGGTCGAGGGTGCAGTCGGGATTCTCGTCGAGCGACCACTGAAGGAGTCGGTGAAACAGGGCATCCGGCTCGGGGTCGCTCGCGGGCCGCACCGTTTCGCCCTTTTCCAAGTTCCCCGTGCGACCCCTTCGGAGGTCGCGGAACCAGGGCTCCGACATCTCGGGCGCGAGCCGCGTGTAGTCTTCGACGGTTGCGGGCGGGTAATCCGAGCGCACTGTCTCGCTTGGAAGACGGCAGGTGGCTCGTGTGATAGCGAGCGGGCTCTGGGAACCGAGCGCTTCACGCAGGGTGGCCAGTTCAGTCCGTAGGCTCTGCGAGCGTTGGGCAGCGGGCGAGTGAGGCCACAGGATTTCTGCCATCCGAGCGCGGGGCACGAGCCGCCCCTCCGCGACGACGAGAATCGCGAGGATCGCGGCGGACTTTCGAGTCGGAAGGGGCACGGCAAGGCCGCCCGGCCGAGCCACCGAGATTCCGTCCAGCAGAGTCACCGACCATTTGGCGGACGCCACCCTCTCACTGTATCACGCGCGCGCGTATCGACCTGGGTCCGATGGACCTGCTACTTTCACGAACTTTCACGCTTTTTGTGCGACGGCGAACCAGTAGACCGGAGAATGAAGCAGTCCGATGGCAATCAAACCTCCCCCTTCTTCCCTTTTGTGCCTCCTTGTCGCCCCGCTTTCTCTTAATCTGGGTTGCTCGGCTCCGCCCCTGCAGGTCGGCAAGATGGGCTTGTCGGTCAATGGCGGTCCCGGGCTAGGCGGTAGCGACGCTTCCGCGCCTTCGGGCATCCAGGCGGGAACTCGTATCAGCTACTGGAGCCTCGGCGGACGCATCGCGGGGCGTGGATACAACTGGCAGCCGACCGAACAAGGCGGCTGGGTCGACCCCACTACCGGTCAGCACTACTCGCCCGAAATGAAGGAGGGCACGGGGTCGTCGACGATCATCGAATACACGGTCGTCGGAATGGACGACAAGCAGGCGATCGTCTCCCAGGTCAACTACGTTAACCGGCAGGGAGCTTCGAAGTACATCAACCGGTCGCTGGTCGTCGGCCCGAAGTCGATGCCGGGCGGATTATGGTCGACGCCGGCTCTGCTAGCGGGGCTGAGCCCATCCTCCGACCCGAAGTTTCGCGTTTCGCGCATTAAATGGAACCTGAACGGGAAGGAAGTGGACGCCGTGATGACGAGCAGCCCGTCCGGCCAAGGGTCACAGTTCTTCGTTTACGAACTGGCGACCGGACTGATGCTCCGCTATGGATCCGCCGGAGTGGTGGGATCCAACGGTGTCGCGGCGCCCGGCGAGGAGAACACACCCAGCGTTGACACCTTGCAGAACGCGCTCCTCGGCACCCGGCAAATGCCAATGCCGTGGGCCGGCGATCCCGACCCGGCATGCGCGGCGAGCTTCCATGAGATGGACTTCGAGGGCCAGTCGAAAACGACGACGGGAGGCGGCCGCGTTTTCACTGCCCAGCTCTCGGTGAAATACACGCTCGGCGCCATGGGTAAGGGCTGGGTGGCCTGCGACGTGTCCCGAACCCAGGGCGGAATCGTGCCAGGAGTCACACCGATTACGCAGCAGTCGAAGATGGCGACCGGTTCCGTCTCGCCTAATCCGCTCTGGATCAATCCTTCCACGCTTGCGAAGCTCGAGGTAGGGCAAGTGCTCGATACCGACCCCTACACAAAGGTCGTCACGAAGGTGGGAGAGAAGACGAACGGCCCCAAGGGACCGATGATCACGATCGTGATGGACGGCGGGCTAGACGCGTCTTCCTTTGGCTATGACATGCAGACTGGCATGCTCGTGTCCATGCACAGCATCGATAAAGAGTTCGGCACGGAGGACATCCTGTCGCTGCAGTCAAACTCCTAGAGGTCCAGGAAGTATTGGTGGAGGCGCGTGTCGGCCGTTAATTCGGGGTGGAACGAGGTGCCGATCCTTCTGCCCTGTTGGACGGCGACAATTTTGTCTCGGTACCTGGCTATGGCGCGGGCCTTCCCGGTGTGCGTCACGATCGGGGCGCGGATGAAGACGCCAGTGACCGGTTCGCCGATTCCTTCCACCTCAACCTCATCCTCGAAGGAGTGCACCTGGGCGCCAAAAGCGTTGCGGGCGACTGTGATGTCGAGGAGGTTTAGCGTGAACTGCTCGCGGCCCTCTATCTCCTTCGCCATGAGGATCATGCCCATGCAGGTGCCCCAGATCGGCATGCCCTTTTCCGAGGCTTTTTGGATGGCTTCGGCGAGTCCGAATCGCTTCATCAGCATGCCGACGGTTGTGCTCTCACCGCCGGGGATAATGAGTCGATCGACGCCGGCGAGGTCTTCGGGAACTCTTAGTTCGACGATCTGATGATGATTCAAGCCCGACCGCCGGAGGGCGTCGATGTGCTTCTCGAAGTCGCCCTGGATGGCAACGACGCCAACTTTGGGCATAGAGCGAGTTTACTCGTGGGCCGGTAGACTCGGAAGCCGTGATCGACCTCATCGGTGCGCCCTTCGATCTCTGCGGCTTGACTCCGGGAAGCCGGTTGGGACCCGCCACCTTGCGTCTGGAAGGGATCGAGGAGGCGCTCGTGGGTCTTGGGTTGGACGTCGCCGATTCGGGAGATGCGATGGTTCTTCCCCCAGAAACCGCAGAGGGCGGGCTTCGGAACTTCGGCCCGCTGCTATCTTGCCTCACGGAGGTTCAGCAGAAGACCGAAGACAGCCTGCAGCGGGGACGCCTGCCGTTGGTGATGGGAGGCGACCACACGATCGCCTTGGGCGGAATCTCCGCTGCGCTTGGGCAGTTCGATGGCAGCTTGGCTGTTCTGTGGATCGATGCGCATGCCGATCTGAACACGCCGTCCTGCTCCGGTTCTGGCAACGTGCACGGGATGCCTTTGGCGGCCCTGATGCAACTCTCCAGCGGATGCTCGGGGCTGCAAGATGCCCAATGGAATGAGCTTGTTCGGCGTCTAGGCCCGAAGGCGTTAGGTCCCGAGCGGATCGCTTGGTTAGGTCTGCGAGACGTAGATCGGGGGGAGCGGGATCAAATCTCCTTGATGCCCTCGGCTTTTGCGGCGACCATGCACGACATCGACAGGCAGGGAATCGTGCGGCTGATCGAGCGGTTCGATGCTTGGATGCGGGGCACGACCGCTCGAAAGCTATGGATCTCGTTCGACGTCGACGCCCTCGACCCCGTTCTCGCTCCCGGGACCGGAACCGCAGTCCGCGGCGGGCTGACGTATCGGGAAGGGCATTTGCTTGCGGAGATGCTGCGCGAACTCCTCGACAACACCGAGTGTCCATATTCGCTGGCAGGTGTGGACGTGGTCGAGGTGAATCCCGCGCAGGACATTAACAACGAGACGGCCAAGGTGGCGGTGGAGTGGGTGGCTTCCCTGTTTGGTAAGACGATTTTGAACAGGAGCCGAATATGAGTCTGGAAACGGGACGGCGGGTCCTTCGACAGGAAGCCTCTGCCCTAAATTCTTTAGCCCAGCGTTTGGATGAGCGCTTCCAGAAAGCCGTTGAATGGGTTCGCGACTGTAAGGGACGGGTGGTGACCTGTGGGGTCGGGAAATCGGGGCATATCGCTCGGAAGACGGCGGGCACTTTGAGCTCGACGGGGACGCCTTCGCTCTTCCTCCACGCCTCGGAAGCGGTGCACGGCGACCTCGGAATGATCACTGCCTCCGACGTGGTTTTGTTGTATACGCACAGCGGAGAAACTGACGAAATCGTGCGGCTATTCCCTTCGATCCGGTCGATCGGAGCTCGGACGGTCTTGATCACGGGCCGCGACCATAGCTCGTGCGCGAGAGAGGCAGACCTTGTGCTCTCGACGTTTGTCTCGGAGGAGGCTTGCCCAAACGACTTGGCGCCAACGACAAGCACGACGGCGATGCTCGCTTTGAGCGACGCGCTGGCGATTGCGGTTATGGAAGAGCGAGCTTTCGGTCCCGACGATTTCGCGCGCTTCCACCCGGCGGGAACTCTGGGTCGCCGATTACTTCTGCGGGTACGCGATGTCATGAGGCCGTTCGAGGATATTGCGTGCGTCTCGCCGACCGACGCCTATCTGGAAGTTAGTCGCGCGATCACTCAGGCGGGCGTTGGCGCGGCTTGCGTCGTCGATAGTCATCGAGAGTTGCTTGGGCTGGTAAGCGACGGGGATCTGCGCCGACATTTACAGGTTTCCGGCGGAAACCTAAAAGAAACAGCAAGCGAGTTGATGACTGCCGGAGTAGCTGTCCTAGAGCCGTCACTGCTAGCCATCGAGGCACTCGAAGTCTTTCAGAACCTTCCCAAAAAGGTTGGGGAGATGCCGGTAGTGGAGGGCGGAAAGCTGCTTGGCCTGCTGATGCTGAAGGACCTTGTCCGAAGCGGCATCGTGTGACTTGCGGGCAAAATTGAGCCCCGCGCTGAGGGCTAGCGACGGGGCTTGGGGGAGGGAGGAAAGAAAGTTTTGTTATCGCTTCCTACGCTCTGCATTCAACTTTTGGTGCACAAACTTTAACCGATTCTCTTCCTGTGCCAAATTCTTCGTCTTTGAGTTCTGGATGGCTTTACGACTCGCACGGCTGCGCTCCTGTTCCCACCCAGCCCCGATTTTAGGGGCGAACGATGGTTAGGCAGATATCGCCGCCGATTCTTTCGAGTCCCGCGATCTGCAGCGTCTTGATGGCTGCCAGCGAAGTCATCGAGTCGAAGTTCGCCCACGAGGGTCCGGCCCCGAGCAGTTTGGGGGCCACGAAGAGGACGATCCGATCCCACAAGTCGGCTTCCAGGAAAGCGCTAATGGTGTGCTCCCCACCTTCGACGAGGAGACCCGTCAGTCCTTGACGGCCCAGTTCTCGGAGTAAAAACGCGAGGTCGAGGGATGGGCCATCGGCGGGGACCTGTATATCGCCCTCCTCGACTCCGTCCGAAGTAATGCGCAGAGTCGGGCCTTCTGGACCGAACACCCGTTCCCTACCCGTGAGGCGACCGTGGGGATCGAGGACGATTCGGGTTGGCTGATTGACGACCCCAGGGATTCTCGCCGTGAGGAGCGGATCGTCCAATTCGATCGTGTTTCTTCCTACAAGGACGGCTCCACACTCCGCCCGTAGGCGATGCGCGGCCTGTCGAGACTCCTCGCTTGTGATCCACTTGCTGTCGCCATTTGGCAAGGCGATGCGTCCGTCCAGGCTCATCGCCGCTTTGAGAGTGATGGCCGGTCTGCGATGCTCCATCGCGGTGAGGAACTGCCAGTTGACCACTCGGGCCTCGTCCTCAAGCAATCCGAGATCGATTTCGATGCCCGCTTGGCTGAGTCGTTCGAGGCCGCCGGCCGCCTTGGGATTTGGATCGGCTACCGCGGCTATCACCCGGGCGATTCCTGCTGCAATGAGGGCTCCGGAGCAGGGAGGCGTTCGGCCCATATGGTCGCAGGGCTCGAGCGTCACGTACGCGGTGGCACCCTTCGCCATATCGCCGGCGCTGGCGAGCGCTTCTGCCTCCGCGTGGGGCGCTCCGGCGTGGTCGTGAAAACCCTCGCCGACGATCTCCCCGTTCGCGACGATGACGCATCCGACGTGAGGATTCGGCGCTGGAAATCCCTTGCGTGACAGTTCGATGGCGCGACCCATGGCCTCTCGATCAGTCAACTTGAGCCTCCGGAGGATGCTTCTTGTGATCCCTCAGGCTGGATTCAAGGAGATCCCGCAGGAGTTTTTCCTTCTCGATGCGGTACTCCTCGCGGGCCCTGCGGAGAATCATGAGAGAGCTAATAGCCGCGCCGACCAGCGCGAAAATGACCGCGCACATATAGATGACGGCCCGCACGACGTAAGCCTCGGAGCGGAGAAAGTCGTGCGGCTTGGGGCCGAGAATCCACGGGTATCCGACCATAAGGATGACGGCAAAAACCACGAACGAGGCGGTCAGAACCTTCAGTCGCACAGGGCGGAAAGCTCCCGCACCGCCTGGCCCAAGGACGGATAGTCGAGCAGATGGCTCCCGACCACGAAGAGATCGGCGCCTACTCCTTTTGCCCTGGGAAGGGTGCTTCGGTCGATTCCTCCGTCGACTTCGATCCTGATCGACGGGTTCCAGCTCCGGATCGTCTCGACCTTGGCAAGGCAGGATTCGATAAATTTCTGCCCGCCCCAGCCGGGATTCACCGTCATCACGAGGATCATATCGGCGATCCCCACGACCTCGCTGACGGCCTGGGCTGGGGTGGCAGGATTGATCGCGACGCCGGCTTGGACGCCTAGGCTGTGAAGGTGCCCGACGAGCCGGTGCGCGTGGACAGTGGCCTCGGCGTGGAAGATGACCCGCCTGCACCCGGCCTGGACGAACCTCTCGACCTGATCCTCCGGCCGGACGATCATGAGATGCGCTTCATAGAGCGGACCGGGAATGTCGGTAAGACCCTTAACGAGTCCGTCACCGAAGGTGATGGGAGGAACGAACTGACCATCCATGACATCGAGGTGGATGACTTGGGCGCCCGCCTCGGCCAATTCTTGGACGCGCGGGCGGATCTCGGCGTGATTGAACGAGAGAACAGAGGGAGCTATCTCGGCCTTCACTAGTTTCCACCGTCCGGAGGCGTCTCGCTCGGGGTCGGGGTCGGCGTGAGGAGCTCCGGTGGAGCGGCTTGAACCTGTTCGTAAACCATGGTGCCGTTGTAGTAGACCTGGAAGGTCACTTGCTTACCGAAGCCGATCGCCGTCACATCGATGGATTCGTCAGGATTCCCTCTTTGAGTGAGTACGTCCCGGGTGCCGCGGGCATCCACGATCGCGATGCGGACTTGGACGGACTCCTGAATCCCCGTAAGCCGGACCTTCAGGTGGTATTTCGCCTGGATGCTTTCGTCGCCTGGTTCGGGCGCGTGCTGAACCGGTTGGTTGTCGGACTGCACGACGACTTTGATCTTGGTCCCCTTGGGAACTGAGGAGTATTCAGGCGGATTTTGCTCGATGATTTCGCCGTCTTGGAAGCCCGGGCGGTTCACTCTTTGGGAGTCATCGTCAAGTTTGAGGTCCGATCTC
>JBBSFL010000056.1:0-13165 GCA_038238735.1 Fimbriimonadales bacterium
CCGATCCGATTGAGCCAGCCGCCCAGCCGTCCCAAGCGTCGCCGGTGCTTCCCCCGGCACTTAAGGACAAGACTATCACCTGGGCCGAAGTCGATGGCTGCGTCGTCATCGCCTCATCCAAGGCGATGCTCGACAAGACGATCGCCGCCTTCCACGGCGGAGCGACCATCGCGTCCGATCCCGCCTTTATGCCCTCCCTGAACAAAATCTCGGGGGATCAGTCGGCCATGATCCTCAGCATGCGCCGAATCCTCGACGGCCTTCGCCCGATGCTTGAAAAGACGATGGGCAAGGGCGGCCCGAGCTTCGATGACATCGAAGGAATATTTGGAACGGGCGACGCCGCCATGTTCATGGGCGGCAAGTACACCGGAAACGTTGCCAGCGGAACCTGGTTCGTCCCGCTCGACTACGACCGCATCGCCGCTCTCGTCCACAAGGGTATGCAGACCAAGCATCCGATGCCGGACTCGACGATGCAGCTTCACTAGCCAGACGCCATCTCCTCCCTTAGAGCAGAAGCTCCAAGGGAGGAGAGGAACCCGGGATTCAGCCCGCATCAAGGGCGGCGGGACTTCACTCGGCCCTGGTGAATTTTGGGTGGCGTCAATTATCTCCGCCCGACTGGCAGCGTGGAGGTAGGGGCGCTGCACTCGTCTCATTGTCCGCCCAGATGAGGCTACTACCCCAAGAATGTGGGGTTTACTCCGCCACCGCGCCGCCGACCACTCAACAAAGACCGATCGCCAGGCTCCCGGACTAGGGCGAGTAACATGAACGGCAGGATGACCCTCCTGCCCCTTCTTCTTTTCATCGCCGCCCAAGACAAATTTCCTGACGTCCCAGCTTTTTACGTCCGGCAGGCCGAACAAACCCTGGGCCGGATGACCGTGGACGAGAAGCTGACGTACATCGGAGGCGAGGATAGCATGTTCATCCGCGCGATCCCACGGCTGGGGCTGCCTCGCATCAAGATGTCCGACGGACCGGTCGGCGTACGGACGTGGGGCTCCGCGCCAGCCTATCCTGCGGGAACCTGCCTGGCGTCGACCTTCGACCCCGAGCTTGTCCAGCAATTTGGATTCTCCATCGCCCGAGATGCCCGCGCCCGCGGCGTAAACATTTGGCTTGCGCCGGGCGTTAATCTCGCCCGGATAACCCAGAACGGCCGCAACTTCGAATACGAAGGGGAAGATCCCTACTTGACCGCTCGCAACGCAGTGACGATCATCAAGGCCGTGCAGTGGCAAGAAGTCTCCACAACTGTCAAGCACTTCGCCGCCAACGACCACGAGAACGACCGCAACAGCGACAGCTCGGAGGTCGACGAACGGACGTTGCGAGAGATTTATCTGAGACCCTTCGAGGCAGCCATCCGAGAGGGCATGTCTGGCGCGGCGATGTGCGGCTACAACAAAGTAAACGGCATTTACTGCTCCGAGAACGAGTGGCTGCTCCGCAAGGTTTTGCGGCAGGACTGGGGATACGAGGGCGTGATGATGTCGGACTGGGGCGCCGCCCATTCGACCCTGAACGACTTCCAAAACGGACTGGATTTGGAGATGCCCGACGCGGCCTTCATGACCCCCGCCAAACTGAAACCCCTGCTCGCCTCGGGGCAGATCACGGAGGCTCAGCTCGACGAGAAGGTTCGCCGAATTCTGCAGCTCATTTACCGCTTCCACTGGACCGAGAGGCCCCAGGAGGATCCAAGCATTCCCAGGGACAATCCGGCGAGCGATAAGGTTGCTCTCCAGATCGCCAGGGAGGGCACTGTGTTGCTCAAGAACGACGGCGTACTGCCCTTGGACAAGACCCGCGTTCACAAAATCGTCGTTCTCGGTCCCGGCAATCGCGTGATTAATGGCGGAGGAAGCTCGACAACGCATCCCTTCCACAGCGTTTCGATCGACGAAGGCATCAAGCAAATTGGCGGTGACGGAGTGCAGGTCGCCTACTACCCGGTGATCGGCAAAATCAACGAGGCGTTCGAATTTAAAGGTTATGAAAACGGCCTGAAAGCTGAATATTTCGCGGGCAAGAAGCTGGAGGGAGCACCCTTGCAGACCCGACAGGAAACCGGCATCGATTACGAATGGGGAGGCAACCCTCCTGGGCCGGGCGTGCCCGGCATCGACTTCTCCACTCGCTGGACAGGCTCCTTCCGCGCTCCCGCAGACGGCATTTTTGTCTTTGCCGCTCGGTCGGACGATGGCATTCGAATTTGGATCGACGGCAACAAGGTGCTCGACAGTTGGATCGATCGGGGAGCCGTCACCGATACATTCAGGCTGACCCTTAAAAAAGGGCAACTTTACGGGCTTAAAGTTGAATTTTATCAAGGGGGAGGCGACGCCGTCGCGAAGTTTGGAATGCTGCCGGTGGAGCAGTTGCTGAATCAATCGCTGCCGACTGCGGAGTTAAAAGCGGCGGATGCGGTGGTGGTCTCGGTTGGATTCGACGAAGTATCCGAATCGGAAGGTATGGACCGTCCATATTCGCTACCGACGGAGCAGGTGCTGCTCATCCAGAACGCGATCAAGCTCAATCCCCGCACGATCGTCGTGAACCATTCGGGTGCGGCCATCGACACGAAAGGCTGGCTCGACCACACTCCCGCTTTCATCCAGGCGTGGTATCCCGGTCAGAGCGGCAACCAGGCGCTCGCGGAGATCCTATTTGGCGACGTGAATCCGTCGGGCAAGCTGGTCACGACGTTCCCTGTCGACATCAAGGGCACCTATTACGAATCGGCCTATCCGCCTAAGGCGGGCAAAATCGTATACCGCGAGGGCCTGTTCATGGGTTACCGCTGGTTCGACAAGAACCGAGTGACGCCACGTTTCGCCTTCGGGTCCGGGCTTTCCTACACGACTTTCAAGCTGTCCGGTTTGAAGCTTTCGACTTTAAGTAATGGAGTGGAAGCAACCACCACAATCACAAACACCGGCAGTCGCGCCGGGACCGAGGTCATTCAGCTCTACGCGGGCTACGACAAGAGCCGGGTGGCGCGCGCCGCACGGGAGTTAAAAGGATACAGGCGGGTCGAACTCGCCCCAGGGGAATCGAAGACGGTTTCGATCCCGCTCGAGCAACATGCGCTCGACTATTGGGATACCCCTACGCAAAAGTGGGTCACCGAGCGTGGAAACGTGACGGTTTGGCTGGGAACCTCTTCTCGCGATCTGGCTCTCCACAAAACTTACACCGTCCGCTGACTTAGCCCTTGTGCTTGCGGCGGATGGGATGCCCGCCGCGCGAGTTTAGGGCATCGCTTCGGCGGTGCTCCAAGAACCAAGCGTAGAGGTCTTCACGGTCGAAGACCTCGGCAATTCCGTGAGTTCGGCCCTCGAGCATGCTCAGGATAGGCGTTCCGCCCGCGCTCTTGAGATGGGCTGCGGCGGCGATCGAACCGCTGGGCGGGATCACGCTGTCGGCCGTGCCATGAAATATCCAGGTCGGCACACGAATCAAGTCTTCAAGTGAGCCGTAGCGCGACTCGGGAGCCGGCGCACAGACGGGCGCGATCGCCGCGAACCGGCTGGGAAAAGCTAAGGCCGTTGCCCAAACTCCCGCGCCGCCGAGGCTCATACC
Organism: Fimbriimonadales bacterium; assembly: GCA_038238735.1. Taxonomy (GTDB): domain Bacteria; phylum Armatimonadota; class Fimbriimonadia; order Fimbriimonadales; family Fimbriimonadaceae; genus JAFDWR01. Next base: position 3,595 of record JBBSFL010000056.1, read on the forward strand.
AGTGAGATAGACCCGATCTTTGTCTCCGTTGTAGTGGGCTACGACGTCGTCCACAAGAGCGATGAGCGACTTAGGATTGTCCCAAGAGCCTCCGCTCGAACATTGCGGGGAGATCACGATAAAGGGGAAACCGGGATGCCTCTCGACCCGCTGAGGCAGGCCGTAGCGCTTCAGTTTGTTGAGATCGTCGCCACGGCAAGATGCGCCGTGCAAGTACAAGATAACTGGCAATTTCTTGTCGCTATCCTCGACCCCGGGCGGAAGATAAAGGAGGTAGCGGTAGCTCCTGCCGGACTCAGGTTCGAATCTCTCCTCAGTTTGGGAGGCGAAGCTGCGGCCGACTGACAAGACAAGCAGGATCGATGCGAGGAATCCCTGGAAAAACTTCATGCCAGACTTACCCTCATTGGTTGCTTCCCGCTCTGCGATGAGGGCAAAACTTGCGCTCAACGCCATTAGGAGCGGCGCCCACCGGCCCTGGGTGTCCACCAGCGTAGCGCACGCTCCAGTCTAGGATTTTCCGTAACCCCTGTCAACCCTCACCGGCGCTTTTGCGCGATTCATAGGGGATTTGACACTAATGGCACTACGCACGCGATCCAGGCGATCGGACCCTGGAGGCTACGCCATGTATCGACGCCGTTCTTGCAACTGCCCCGCGACCAAGCGCAAGTCCGACACCAGCCCGTCGAAGGCTTCCTTTCGCGATTCCTCGTCTATCTGCCGAAGCACCGCGCTTGGATGGAGCGTGGCGATGACGCATTCCGCAAGATTGGATTCGACGAACATTCCGCGATGCTGGGTCAGGCGAAAATCTGCCCCGAGAACGGACTGGGCGGCAGTCGCACCCAAGAGGACGAGAACTCGAGGTCGAATGAGGTCAACTTCAGCTTCCAGCCAAGGGCGGCAGGCGATCTGCTCCTTTCGATTCGGCTTGGCGTGCAGGCGACGGCCCCCTTTTGGAACCCATTTGAAGTGTTTGACGGCGTTGGTCACATACACATCCTCCCGGTCGATGCCCGCCTCAGCGAGAGCCGAATCAAACACCTGCCCCGCTGGACCCACGAATGGCTTGCCCGCAAGGTCTTCCTTGTCCCCAGGCTGTTCACCCACGAACATGATGCGAGCGTTCCGTGGCCCTTCGCCGAACACCGTTTGCGTCCCCAATCTCCATAAGTGGCAGGCTTGGCAGCCCACCGCAGCCCGCCGTACGGCGTCCAAGTTGTCCGTCTCGGGCACCAGCGGTGCGGCGGAATTGTAGTAGGGTCGGTCGTCCTCGGGATCGTGGAACAGTTCGGCCTGCATGCCTCTTTGGCACATTCCCCCAGCGCCAAGTTCCCAGTCAAACCCGGGAGCGGAAATATGTTGCCGTGCGCTCCAACCCATCCCGGAGCGAAACTCGCGTTGACCAGCCGTTCAACAGACTCCGATTCAGGATCAAGTCAGGCCGACGCTGCCTTGGATCATCCTCTGCGGCAGGTAGGAAACGAAGTGGCATGTTCGACTCGCAAACCTCGTGAACGATCGCCGCGAACTCCAGGATCGTGTGCTCCTCGTCCGATCCCATGTTTACCGGCTCGTGATAGCGGGACTGCGTCAGCCGCCAAACTCCCTCGATGATGTCGTCCACGTAAGCGAACGATCGTGTCTGTGTCCCGTCACCGTAGATGCTCAAGGATTCGCCTCGCAACGCCTGGCCGATGAAGTTCGGCACGACTCGACCGTCGTCGAGGCGCATCCTGGGTCCGTAAGTGTTGAACAAGCGCACAATGCGCGAGTCCAGCCCGCGATGTCGATGGTAAGCCATCGTCATCGCTTCGGCAAAGCGCTTCGCCTCGTCGTACACCGAGCGAATTCCGGTGGGGCTTACGTTGCCACGGTAGCTCTCGCGCTGCGGCGAGACTTGCGGATCGCCGTAAACCTCACTGGTCGAGGCGAGAAAGAACCGAGCGCCCTTGGCGAGAGCGAGTTCGATCGCCGATTGAGTCGCGAACGAACCGGCCCGGAGAACCTCCAACGGAACGCGTACGAAATCCACCGGGGAGGCCGGGGACGCAAAATGGAAGACCCAATCGACCTCGCCCTCGACCTGCAGGGACTCGCAGGCGTCCTGCTCCACGCGAGTCACGCCTGATTCGTGGTGGCCAAGGTTTTCCCAAGCCCCCGTAACAAGGTTGTCGACGGCTACTACGCCGAACCCCTCGCGCACAAGGCGGTCGATGAGGTGGGAGCCGAGGAATCCAGCTCCACCCGTAACCACTGCGCGCATGAGTCCATTCTAGCTGCGGGGTAGAACCGCAACTGTGAAACTCTCGCGGAAGGAAGTTATTCGAGGCACTTTGGCCGCCGCCGCCTCCGGCCTCTTGCCTCTTGAGGCGCTCAGCGCGCAAGCTGGAAAGGTGGCCGACGACATCTCCACGGAAGACCTGATCGCCATGGAGAAGATCGCCGACCTCCACTTCTCGGATGAGGAACGGAAGCAGATCCTCGCCACGATCCGGGAACAGCGCGGTCTATTCGGCGAGCTTCGCAAAGCTGTTCCAGACCGAGCCGCGGAAGCGCGAACCATCTTCACGCCGATCGGAGGAGGCTCAATTCCAAACGCGAGAGTCGTGGTTAAATCCACCGCCGTCAAGGTTTCGCTGAAGGGAAAGACGGATGAAGATATTGCCTTTCTCGGGGTGGCCGAGCTTGGGCAACTTCTCAAATCAAAGCAATTTACTTCCACGAAACTTACCCAAATCTATCTTGCCAGGCTGAAAGAGTTTGGTCCGAAACTGCTCTGTGTGGCGACGTTGACCGAAGAACTCGCTCTCGCGCAGGCCGCCGAAGCGGACCGTGAGATCGCGGCTGGGCACTACCGAGGCCCGCTGCACGGGATTCCTTACGGGATCAAGGATCTCTTCGACACGAAAGGGATCGTCACCGGATTTGGCGCCGAGCCGTTCGTGCAGAGAATCCCCGACGAGGACGCCACTGTAGTTCGCAAACTAAGGGAAGCCGGCGCAGTTCTCGTCGCAAAGCTCAGCCTCGGCGCCCTGGCCATGAACGACCATTGGTACATGGGCCGAACCAAAAATCCGTGGAACCCAAGCGAAGGGTCGAGCGGCTCCAGCGCCGGCCCCGCCGCCGCAACCGCCGCTGGTCTGGTGGGCTTCTCCATCGGCACCGAGACCCAGGGCAGCATCACTTCGCCCAGCCAACGCTGCCGCGTCACTGGCCTCCGCCCGACCTACGGCCGAGTGTCCCGCCACGGAGGCATGGAACTGAGCTACACCATGGACAAGGTCGGACCGATCTGCCGCCAAGTCGAAGACTGCGCGCTCGTCTTCGCCGCCATCTGCGGCTCGGATCCGCTCGACCCCAGCGCCGTCGACCGCCCCTACATTTGGCCTCCCAAGACCGCCCTCGCAAAGCTAAAGATCGGCGTCCTCATCGGCGACGACAAGAAGCTGTTCAACACCAAGATGGGCCGGGATCCGGTGCTTCAATTCCTGAAAGCCCACGGGGCGAACCTGCAACCCCTCCGACTGACACCCCTACCAAGCGCCTGCAGCCTCGTACTCGACGTTGAAGGTGCGTCCGCGTTCGACGACCTCACCCGATCCGGCAAGGTCAACGACATCAAACAATCCCTCTGGCCGCAAATCTTCCGCGCCGCCCGCTACGTCCCCGCGGTTGAGTACATGGAGGCGCAGCGCCTCCGCACCATCGCGATGCACCGCGCAGAAGAGGAATTCGGCGATTTAGACCTCTTCGTCTCCGACGGCATCGGCGAGTACACGGTCCCGCTGGTCAACCAATGTGGCTACCCGCAAGTGATCATCCCCCAAGGCACACGTCAGTCCGGGCAAAACACCCTGCCCGTCGCCAAGTCCTTCACCGGGCGTTTGTATCGGGAAGAAGTCATCCTCGGCCTTGCCAAGATGGTCCAGGACTCAGGAGACTTCCACCACCTGCGACCGGATTTGTCGAAAGTCTAAGTCCGCGACCTTTGTGCTCGTCGTGTCCTACGTGGTGATCCAAAGTGCCGCGAATGAACGCCTAGTTAGCTCGCTGGTATCCTGGAATCCAGAGATGGCCCTCGCTGTGAACCGAGAAAACTTCTTCTGGCACAAGGTCCATTCGCTGACCGGCATCGTCCCCGTCGGCTTCTACATGCTTCAGCATCTGACGCTGAACTCCTTTTCCCTCGCCGGACCCGAAAAGTTCAACGGCGTCATCGCGTTCTTCGGCGGGATCCCGTGGTACGTCCTGCTTGGGATGGAGATCGTGCTCATCTGGACGCCTCTGATCTTCCATGCCGTCTATGGCATCTTCATCGTCAACCGAGGCGAACCCAACTATTTCGGCACCAAGTACGGGTGGTCTCAGAACCGGATGTACACCCTCCAGCGCTGGAGCGGCATCTTTCTCTTCGCCTTCCTTGCCTTCCATTTAGCCACGACGACCGGTATCAAGTACGTGAAGCACGAAGAAGCGCTGATCATGTACAACGCCTGGCAAACGAAGCTGACATCGCAATTCTACTGGCAGTTCGTGGTTTACATTCTCGGCATCCTCGCCGCCAGCTACCACCTCGCCTACGGCGTCTGGAATTTCTGCATTCGCTGGGGCATCACGATATCCGACAGAGCCCAGGCAAACGTCCAGAAGTTCTCATTCGGAATGTTCCTCGTAGTGACATGCCTCGGTTGGGCCGCCCTCGTCGGGTTCCTCATCCACAAGCCGAGCCCTGAACCCGCCGCTGTCGATGCGGCTCCGATTTCCGGTTCCCAGTCGACCTAGCCCTTCTTCGATTCCGGGGCAAGTCGCGCGACAAAGACCTCCGAATCGGGAGCGGAGGCAAACTTCTTTGGCGGTTCCCGACCCGGCTGATAGCTTAAAATCAGTTTTCCCGCTTCGCGAACCCAGACGCCGCAGTAATGTGTTCTCGGCGTGAACCTGCCGTCGAACTCGCTCCTCTCCGAATAGTCGAGCGTGAATCGGTTACCGTGAACCGTCAACACGCCTTGACCGGCCGGAGAGTCGCCAAAAAGCAGGGTCCACTGCCCAGTCTTCGATATCTGGAGATGAACCTGGGCCAGTCGATCGGCACTGTAAGCGACGCCGCGCGAGACGGCCATCTCGAAGTCATAGTTGCCGGCGAACCCTTCGGCTGGCGGTAGCAAGAACATCCCTCTAGCGTATCGCGTCGGAACCCGATTCGATCGGCAATTTGTGCCATAAAGGTCCGTATTCCTTTGCCCACGTAGAGGTCTAAGTTGGTGATGCTCATATTTCAAGCCGCCGCACTGGCGCTGTTAGTCGCTGGCCCTCCACCCACTGAACCCATTGCAAGGCTCTTCGGTCAGCGTCTCAACCGTTTCGCCGAGCAACTGTGGACGACTCAGCACCTCGAACAGGGCAACCAGGCCGTCGCCCCGATCAGCGTCGGCATCTGCCTCTCGATGCTAATCGATGGCGCCAACCAGCCTACGCGCGATCAGCTCCTGAAGACCCTCGGATTAACGGGCATGCGCCCCCAAGAGATCGACCAAGGCGTGGCTGCTCTGCGGAGTTCCTTTTCCCAAGACGCCGACCTTTCGTTCACGATGGTAAACGGAGTCTGGGTGAGAGGGGATATGAAGGTGCTCGCCGCCTACCGAAAGACCATCAAAACCTCTTATGGAGGGGAAGTAAAACGCTTCGCGCGCCCCGACCAGCGGACCCTAAAGGAAATCAACGACTGGGTCAAGCTGCACACAAAGGACCGCATCGGGAAGATATTCGATCGACTCGACGCCGACACATCGGCTCTCCTCGTAAACGCCCTCACCTTCGACGGCAAGTGGAAAACTCCGTTCGATAAGCAAATGACTTACCAAGCGCCGTTCCATCGGTCCCAGGGCTCATTGGTGGAGGTTCCCACCATGCGCAAGCGGGGAGCTTTCATGGTCGAACGGCACGACCGGTTCTCCGCCCTGACGATGCCCTATCAAGGCGAACGATTCGCAATGATCTTCATGCGGCCCGACGACGAATCTTCGCCTTCGAAAGCGCTCTCCACTTGGTTGGCCGAAAGGACGCCCCACATGGAACCAAACTTGTCGGCCAACGAAATCCAAATCCCGAGGTTCCATATCGAGTGCTCCTACGACCTGAAGCCCACGCTTGGGGCGATGGGCCTGGCCCCGCTGTATGCCGACGCGAAGCTTGGCCTCATCGCTCCCGACCTCGACCGACACACTAAAATCGACCAAATCCAGCACAAGACCTTCATCAAAGTCGACGAAGAAGGCACCAAAGCCGCCGCTGCGACCGGAGTCGCAGTCGCCACGCGCGCCATCATGCAAGAAATGACATTCAAACTCGACCGGCCCTTCGCCTACGCGATCGTCGATAAGTCGACCGGCGCGATCATCATGATGGGCACCGTAACCGATCCTAGAGAATGACTAGGCCGGTGAAGGGCGGTAGTGAAGGAAGCGGCCGAACGGCTGACGACGATCATGCGCGAGGAGATATCGGATGATCGCAGTGAGTGGGTGGAACAACTGGGTCCCCCGACTTGCACTTCGAACTCGCCCGCGTCACTGATCACCCAATCACCCCCATGACCCCCATCACCCGAGAGGTACCCTCTCCCCTTGCTCCGCGACCGACTCTCCGCCCTGATTTCCTCCGCCGTCGAGGCACTGATCGCCTCAGGACGCCTGCCTGAAGACGTCCGAACGGTCCCCGTAGAAATCTCCGACACCAAGCAGCCCGAGCACGGCGACTACGCCTGCAACTTCGCCATGGCCGCCGCCAAAAAGGCCGGCATGAACTCACGCGCCTTGGGGGACCTTTTGCAGCAGGCGCTGGAGAGCAAGACTGAGGGCGGTGCGGCCTTGGGGCGTTACGGCCTAATCTCATCGGTCGACGTAGCGGGACCGGGCTTTCTCAACATTCGCCTCGTTCCACAAGCGATCGCCACATGCACCGATGAGATTCTTGAGCTGGGCGCCGACCTTGCCAAGATCAAAACCCCTAAAGGCCCCAACGCAGCGGTGTCGCAGCATATCAACATCGAGTTCGTCTCGGTAAACCCAAACGGACCTATCACGATAGGTTCCGGTCGGGGCGCCGCCTACGGCTCAGCCCTTTGCAACGTCCTCGAAGCCGCTGGCAACCACGTCCATCGCGAGTACTACATCAACGACGGAACTAACTCCGAACAGATGAGGCAATTCGCGCTATCCGTAAGATGCTTTTGCAGTTTTCTGGTCTACGGCGATTGGCGGGAATTGAATGACCTCAACAATTGGCGAGTCTCTTCATTTAGCCTCCTGAATCGTTACATGGAGCATCTTGGGCCAAATGCCCCGGCTGGGAACCAATCGCTCTTCGATGGATGGATCACTTATTCGAAGGAACGAGAATTAGGCGATAACAACAGCGCAACTGCTCAGCTCGTCCTCAGCTTAACAGATGATCCGATCTACAGAAACAACCGACCGCGGCAATTGCGATTCGTATACGAACAATGCTATTTACTCGGTGCATTCCGGGAGTTTGGCGATCCTCTAGAGTCGCTGCGATATATCGGCGACTACATTTTTGAAATCGCCAAATCCTTGGTTGCTGAAGACTTTGACCTGGTTGAAAAGCACCTCGCAATACGAGACGCAGAGTGGTTCCGTCACCGATCGCAAGAAATGATGTTAAGCGCTCAGCAAGACGCGCTTAACACCTTCGGCGTCGAATACGACACATGGTTCTCCGAACAGTCCCTCCACGACAGCGGCGAAGTCGCCAGATGCGTCAAGCAGCTCGAAAAAACCGGAGCGGCCGACGCTGAACCCTACCGAAATGTCCTCAAACTTGCCCGAGGCGGAGTCATCGAGGGGGTTGAGCGCCAACACCAGACCGCCCAGATGGAGGTCGAAGAGGATGAAACCGGGGCCCCCGGCGACGAGCCGCTAGACACAGCAATTGCCTCCAGTGAGGAAGATTCTGTAGTTGGCACCGCCGGCGTACCGCCGGCAGACATCGGAAACACGGCCGACTCGACCAAGAACGCGACGAATACAGACACCCTCTGGCTCAGATCCACCAAGTTCGCCGACGACATGGACCGGGTGCTCCGACGAAGAGACGGACGCCTCACTTACATCGCCAGTGACGTCGCCTACCACAAAAACAAATTCAACCGAGGTTCCAAGCCCGACGCCAATGGCAAGTCCGAGAAAGCCGACAAGCTCATCACGATCCTTGGCCCCGACCACCACGGATATATAGGTCGCCTAACCGCCGTAGTAGCCGCTTCTCTGATGGAGCGCGAGGATCCTTCCGAGCCGTCCGAACTCGACCCGAACCAAGTCTCGAACGAAGCCTCGCGCTCCAAAGAGCTTTCCGAGATCGAAGCGAAAATCTACAAATCACCCCAAGAGCGGGACGCCGCTCAAGCGGCTCTGAAAGAAGCCAAACAAAAACTCGAAGTCCAGATCTACCAGCTTGTGAGGTTCCTAAAAGACGGCAAGCCCGCCCCGATGCGGAAAAGAGACGGAAACATCTACGCCCTCATCGACCTCATCAACGAGATCGGCGAGAAGGTTAAACCGAACGGCTCCCAAGAAGAAAAGCAAACGGCAGGTAAAGACGTAGCCCGCTTTTTCTACCTCATGCGGTCGCACGACACAACCTTCGACTTCGACCTCGACCTCGCCCAAAAACAAAGCGACGAAAACCCGGTTTTCTACGTTCAATACGCGCACGCGCGCATTGCTAGCGTAATCCGAAAGGCGGAGGGGCTAGGCCTTACCGCGTTGGGGCCCTACGGCGTTAAGGAAAATACCAATCCGGCGACCGATATGGCATCAACACCGCAGGGCCAGGGGACGCCGCAACGCCTCGGCGCCGAGTTGCTGGTCCACCCGAAAGAGCTAGCCCTGATCAAAAAGATTCTCGACCTCCCCTGGGAAGTTCAGCGGGCCGCCGAGGACTACGGAGTCCACCGCCTCACCACCTTCGCCATAGAGCTCGCTCGCGCCTACCACAACTTCTACGACGCTTGCCGCGTCATTCAACCCGACGAGCCGGTGCTAACCCAAGCTCGCCTCGCCCTCTGCCGGGCCGCCCAGATCGGCCTCAAAGCAACCCTCGACCTCCTCGGTATTTCGGCCCCCGATCGCATGGATCGGAACGAAATGGAAACATCGTCCGAATCGCCAAATTCAAGCGTATAGTTAACAACGAAGGGGTGTGATCGCATGCGTGCTCTCGGGGTAGTATTCGTCGTGAGTTTGCTTGCTTCGGCCAGCGGCCAAGAAGTCTCGGCCCGAGACGTCTTCCAGAATGGCAAGCGTATCGGCCATGCCGTTACGTTGCAAACTTTCGCAAAACGTGACGGCCACGAAGTTCGCTTTTTTCATTCCGTTTCGCGAAACTCCGTTCCGGGCCAGCCGGAACAGGTAACCGAAGTCGAAGCCTGGTCCACCTTCGACCAAAAACCGATCGAGGCAATCTCTAGGGGTGGAGATTCGCGCGCATCCTACTTCGTCCGAGTGCGGGTCGAGAGTGACAAAATTGTAATCGACCGCCTTGGCTC
>JBBSFL010000057.1:0-13131 GCA_038238735.1 Fimbriimonadales bacterium
AACAATCGCGATCCAGCTTGAAGGTCACTGGCTTCGCCTCGCCGGGGGCAAGGTGCACGCGGGCGAAGGCCTTTAGCTCTCGAACTGGGCGAGCGAGACTCGCGACGCGGTCGCGGATGTAGAGCTGGACGACTTCCTCACCCTCCCGACTTCCCGTGTTCTCTATTAGGCACGTCACCCTAGCGCCTCCGTCCTCGTCTGCTACCTCCAAAGCCGAATATTCGAAGCTCGTGTAGCCAAGCCCAAACCCGAACGGGTAGAGCGGGCTGTCCGGGGAGTCGACGTAACGGCTTCCCTTGTGGTCGTACGGATCCAGCGGGCGTCCCGTTCGGAGGTGGTTGTAGTAGATCGGAACCTGGCCGGTCGAGCGGGGGAAAGTAACCGGAAGTTTGCCGCTTGGGTTGACGATGCCAAGAAGCACCTCGGCGATGGCGGTGCCTCCGAGGGTGCCCGGATGCCAGGCCCATAGGATGGCACCGGCGTTTTCGGCAAGCCACGGGATGCATAGGGGACGACCCGTGAGCACGACGACCACCAGCGGCACGCCCATCGCTTTCAGGCCCTGCAGGAGCTCCAACTGGCCGGGCGGAAGGGCGAGGTCGACGACTGAATTCGCCTCCCCGGAGCGACCGGGATGTTCGCCAACCACGGCAATTGCGACGTCACAGCCTCTTGCCAAGTAAATCGCCTCATCCGCCAGACTCGACGCCACAATTTGCACCTGCTTCGAAACTAGTTCCGTGAGGCCCCCCTTGACCGTGACGACGTCCTCGATGCGTCCGTCTAAGTTCCACGTCCCGCCCATAACCTGGGGCGCGTCGATCGAGGAACCGAAGAGCCCGACCCGCTTGAGTTCCGACTTGAGGGGAAGAATGCCATTCTCGTTCTTCAGGAGCACGAGAGACTTGCGGGTTAAATCGAGGACGGCTTGCCTGTCGGCGGTAGTCAGGTTGCCCTCGGATTGAGCGTAAGGATTCGCGAAGAGCCCAACGCTCTCCTTGAGCTTCAGTACGCGGCGCACGGCGTCATTCAGACGTTCCATCGAGATGTCGCCCGACTCGATCAACTCTTCGAGATAATCCAGAAAGGCGTTGGAGACCATGTCGATGTCCACGCCGGCCTCCAAAGCAAGCTGGGCGGCTTGACGTCTGTCCTCGGCGACGCCGTGCTCGATCAACTCGGCGACCGCGTTCCAGTCGCTGACGACAATGCCTTCGAAGCCCCACTCCTCCCTCAGAATTTCCGTCATGAGCCGACGATTGGCGGTCGCTGGGACGCCGCCGTGATCGTTGAAGCAGGCCATCAGGGTGGCAACTTTGGCCTTGACCGCGGCACGGAAAGGGGGAAGGTAGACGTTGCGCAAGGTTGTGGGCGTGATTTCTCCGGAGTTGTAATCGCGACCGCCTTCCGCGGTCCCGTAACCCACGAAGTGCTTGGCGCACGCAGCCATCTTGTCAGGAGCCCTTGGATCATCTCCCTGGAAGCCGTGGATAGCCGCCTCCGTGAGGCGTGCGCAAAGGTAGGGGTCTTCACCGAATCCCTCGGCGATCCGTCCCCAGCGCGGGTCGCGTGCGATGTCGGACATTGGCGCGAAGGTCCAACGTAGGCCGTCCGCGGTGGCTTCCTTGGCGGCGACTGCCGCTCCGGCTTCGATGTCCTCCGGTGACCAGGATGAAGCCTGCCCAAGGGGAATGGGCATCGTGGTTCGGTATCCGTGAATTACGTCTCGGGCGAAGAGAACCGGGATTCCGAGTCGGGATTCCTCGACCGCGACTCGCTGCAGCGCGTTGATTTCCTCGGCGGGCACGCGGCGCTGCGCGACATTGCCCGCGTAGGCGCTGTTTGAGTAAATGACGGAACCCGCCGCTCCGGCGCGGATCGAGTCCGGCCCAAATTTTCCGTCGTCGCTGAATCCCTGGTGCAATTGGCCGATCTTTTCGGCGAGGGTCATTCGCGACAGGAGGTCGTCGATCGAGGTGAATTCGGGCACTGGCCTCATTGTGAAGTCCCGGTGCGTTAAGATGCGAGAATACGTATGCTGCCGCTTCTGTTTGCTATGGCCCTTGTTACCAGTCAGTCCGCGCGCGAGGTGGCCTTTACATATAGGCCGGGCCATCCGGTTCAGACCGTCGCGGTGGTGGGCAGCTTCAACGACTGGGACGCGGCGAGGGATCCCTTATCGCTGCAGTCCGACGGCAAGACTTGGCGCGCGACGGTCCGAATCGAGCCGGGTGTCTATTCCTATCTTTTCGTGGAGGATGGAAGCCGCTGGCTTCCCGATCGCAGCGCCACACCGTCGGGCGATTCGAACGACAACACCAATTCCAAGTTGGTGGTGTTGCCACCCGATTTCGATCTCAAGCACGGCCGGAAAGGCGACGGTCAGATCACCGCCAGCGCCCTTCGGCACAGACCGGATCGAAGCGACTGTTTCCGGTACGACGCCCGAACTTTTAGGGTGAGGTTGCGGACGCGGCATGCGGATGTCGAGCGCGCCTCTACGGTGGTCGGGCGGCGAAAATCGGGGATGGAGATAATCGAAACGGACGATCTGTACGACACCTGGCAGGGTGAACTCGCGGCCTCGGCTCTCACGAATTATCGCTTCATCGTAGAGGACGGCACCAAGAGCTTGGAACTCGGACCCTATCGCCAGAATGCTGCCAGTTATCCGCTCCCCAAGCCTCCCAAGTGGCCGACCGAGGCGGTCTTCTATCAGATATTCCCCGAGCGGTTCGCGAACGGCGAACCAGCGAACGATGGACCGGGAATCCAGCCTTGGGGCAGCAAGCCGACCGGCCGCGGAAGGATGGGCGGCGACCTGAACGGGATTCTCGCTCACATCGATCACTTAAAAGAGCTTGGGATTTCGGGACTCTATTTGAATCCGATCTTCGAAGCGTTGAGTAACCACGCTTACGACACGGTGGACTACCTCCATGTCGACCATCGCTTTGGGACCGATACGGAGCTGCGCAAGCTGGTGGAGGCATGCCACAAAGCGAGAATTCGGGTGATGCTCGACGGTGTCTTTAACCACAGCAGCCCGGAGTTCTTCGCCTTCCGCGACGTTCGCGAGAAGGGCGCAGATTCGAAGTTTCGGGACTGGTACTACGCGTTGGCGTTTCCCATCGAGGTTCGAGGCGGGCAGAAAACGTACAAGACCTTCGCGGGTGTTTCGTCGATGCCAAAGCTGAATTCCGACAATCCGGAGGTGCGGGAGTATTGCTACCGCGTTGGGACCAAGTGGATTCATGACGCAGGTATCGATGCTTGGAGACTGGATGTCGGAGATGGTCCGAGCCACGACTTCTGGCGCGGTTTCCGCGAGGCCATAAAGGAGTCGAAATCCGACACCTACGTGCTCGGCGAGATTTGGGGCGATGCCCACGAGTGGCTGCAGGGCGACGAATTCGATGCGACCATGAATTATCGCTGGCGGAACGCGGTACTTGACTTCGTTCGCGATCGCATCAAGCCGAATGCGTTAGACCGGCAACTGCGGCTCATCCGAGAGACGTGCCCCGCCGCGTGTCTCCATTCAATGTACAACTTGCTGGGGAGCCACGATACGGAGCGGGTAAGAACTCTTCTGAAGGGCGATGCGCATGCTGAGGCGATGGCGGTGGCGCTTCAGTTCACCTATCCGGGCGTGCCGAGCGTTTACTACGGCGACGAGATCGGGATGGAGGGCGGAAAGGACCCGGACGACCGACGCGCCATGATCTGGGATCGCTCGAAGTGGAACATGAGCCTGTTCACGCTCCACAAGCGGCTTATCGCGATGCGCAATCAGAGAAAGTCGCTGACGCGTGGAGATCTGTCGATCCTGAAGGCCGATGACCGGTCGGGCGTCTTTGCGTTCCAGCGGCGCTACGGAAAGGAGAAGACGATCGCGATCTTCAATCGGGGAACGCGGGCTGTCGATTGGCGCGGCATCGTGCCCGGGGCTTCGCTCCTCCTTTCTTCCGCGACGAAGACTTGGACCGAGACGGTACCGCCCGGGGGATACGCGATCTTGGATGCAAGCGCGCCCCCAACCTCACAAAGATTGCGATTGCGGGCTCGCTGAGGCATGCGCGTGACCCGCGTTTTCAACCCGCAGTGTCAGGGTTTCTAACCCCTTGCCCGCGGAGGCCGGGGCCGTGGGATCAAAACCCAGGGGCTCCATGGCTTAAAAGTAGTATCACGCGCAAATCGGAGGACTAGGTACGTTGAGCGTTATAGTGGCGGACTTGGGCGAGACATTCGACGTACCCGACGAGGCGGCCATGCGCGCCCTGGGCGCGTCGCTGGTGCGGCGGTGGAAGGCGGGCGACGTGATCCTCTTGGAGGGGCCGCTTGGAGCGGGGAAGACGACCTTGACACGAGGAGTGTTGAGTGGGCTTGGTCACCCTGAGCCTGTTCGCTCCCCGACCTTCAACTTAGTCCAGTTGTTCACGACCGAACCGCCTCTCATGCATGCTGACCTCTACCGCGTAAAGGGATGGCAAGGGATCGGCCTGGAGGACTACTTAGAAACTCATCTCTGCTTGATCGAATGGGCAGATCGAGCTGCGGGTTTGGTGCCGGTTGGCACCGCGTGGCGGGTTGCGATAGACTTCGCGGGTGAGGGTCGGCGCGTGGCCGTGACGTCGCCGGACGTACGATAATGGGCAAAGAAGCGACATGCCGCGTTCGCCTTGGCGAGCGTGAGTGGATGGGGAAGGCGCACCTCGTTGGGGAGGAGCTGACGATCCGAGGGGAGACGCGTATCGTCGCGCCGCTGCGCCGGGAGGCGACGGTCGTAGAAGGTTGGCTGAGAGTTCCGACCTCGATGGCGAGCTAGGCTTGGAATTCGGGGTTCAAGCGGAGAAGTGGGCCAAGGCGATCCTCAACCCGCCAACTTTGCTGGACAAGCTTGGTTTGAAAGTGGGAATGTCGATCGCGGTTCTGGGCTTCACGGACGTTTGCTGGCTGGATGACTTGAGCCACGCGACGGCCCTTTCGGCGGATGAGCGATTCGATGCGATTCTGCTGATGGCGGAAAAGCCTTCTGCCCTGGACCAGATCGCGCACGTGACCGAACGGCTGAATCCGAGAGGCATGCTCTGGGTCGTCTTTCCGAAGGGCCGCCAGGACATTGCGGACCGCCACGTGTTTGCGGCGGGCAACGGCGCAGGGTTGGTGGATATCAAGACCTGCCGATTCAACGCCCTCCTCACTGGCCTTAAATTCGTCCGGCCGAAAACCTAAGCACGGAAGCCGAGCATGCGCGACGTTCGGATAATCAAGTCGGAAAGCCGCACGTTCCTGTTCACCAACTCGTGCGAAGACAGAAGCGAATTCCTCAACTTGAGATGATTTCTCCACGCCGCATGCCGCCAGTGGATGATCAGCACGAACAGGGTTTGCTCGACGAAGAAGTGGGTGAATCTTGGCAGGCGGCGCGTCCGCACCTTCCGCGCGCATGCGCGGTGCAGCCGTCGGGAAGTTCCTAGGAACACCCGATCCATGTGATAGACCTGATTCAGTTCGGTCTGCATGTCCATCGGTATTGCGGCAGTATAAGTCAATCGCTCCAGAGTTGGAAGTGGTAGTCGATCGCGCGACCGGCCCAACTTGGCATACTTAGACATGCTTCGCGTCGGCATTCTTTCCACGGCTCACATGCACGTTTGGAGCTACGTGCATGCCCTGCGCAACCGCGAGGACGCGGCCTGTGTGGGGGTTTGGGACGACGACGTGGCGCGCGGCGAAGATTTCGCGCAAAAGACGGGAGTCGCGTTCGTCGGTTACATCGAAGACCTTTTGGCAAACGTAGACGCGGTTGTTGTCTGCGGCGAGAACACCCGCCACGCGGAGCTAGCGATCCGCGCCGCGAAGGCGGGCAAGCACATCCTCTGCGAGAAGCCTCTGGCGGTGACCGAGGAGGATGGGCAGAGCATGATCGGAGCCGCTCGCGAAGCGGGCGTTCAACTTATGACGGCCTTCCCTTGTCGCTTCTCGCCCGCCTTTGGGCGATTGGCAGAGCGGGTGAAGGCGGGTGAGATCGGGCAGATTCGGGGAATCTGCGCGACCAATCACGGAAGCTGCCCGTTTGGCTGGTTCGTCGAAAAGGACAAGTCGGGCGGCGGCGCGCTGATTGATCACGTCGTGCACGTGGCCGACTTGCTTCGCGCGCTCTTGGGAGAAGATCCGGAGCGAGTTCAGGCCCAGACCGGCAATAACATGTACGGCAAGGATTGGGAGGATACGGCGATGCTGACCCTCGAATATCCGAGCGGAATCTTCGCCACCCTGGATTCAAGCTGGTCGCGACCGGACAAGTTCAAGACTTGGGGCGATGTGACGATGAACGTGGTCGGCGATCTCGGGGTGATCGAGCTCGATATGTTCGGCCCCGGAGTCGACGTTTGGATCAACGGTCACGCAGTGGCTTCTTACATCTCCGACATGGACGGGTTGATGGTCGATGCTTTCATCCGGGCTTGTTCCGACGGCACCTCAGTGCCCGTCACTGGTGAGGACGGGCTGGCGGCAGCGCGAGTCGCGCTCGCAGGCTATCGGAGCGCTTTCCAGGTTCAACCGGTGGCCGTTTGAACCGAAGGCGGTAAGAGACGTCATGCCCCTTTCTCCCGGCTACTACGAGCGCGCCGTGAAGGCGCTGACCGCTGCGCGCCCGATCACCCACCGGAAGATGTTCGGCGGAGCCGGTTATTACTTGGACGGCGTGTTTTTCGGCATCGCGGACGACGACAAGATCTTCTTCAAAGTCGACGCTCAGACCGCAGGAGATTACGAGGCCGCGGGCATGGGACCGTGGATCGTCGGTGGACAGATCAATGACGGCTATCGCGAAGTTCCCGCGTCGGTCCTTGACGATCCGGACAGTTTGGGCGACTCGATCGATGCGGCGGCGGAGGTCGCCAAGCGCAAGGCTAGCGCCAAGAAGCGTAAGTAGCTCAGACCGAGAAAGTGGGCGCGACGAGGGCTGGGAAGTGGCCGCAGTCGTCGAAGCCGTTCTTCAGCAAGCGAGTCTGGAACTCGCGGAGGCCGTTGAGCATGCGCTGATCCATTGCGTAGACCATTACGTTGTCGTAATAGTCGCGCACCATTTCGCGGGTCCAGCCCGAGTGGGTGATTCCAAGTTCGACCGCTTCCTGCCTTCGGTGCCCAACCTCGTTTCGAGTGGAAGAGGACGCCACCCGCGAGACTTCTCGGGCCCCGTAGTACTCCAGAGGTGCCTGGAGGTAGCCGGAGAGCTCGGGGGTTAACCGCTCGTTGCCGATCCAGGCCGCCCACACGAAGGGCTTGCCGGTGAGGCAGGTCCAAGCTTCGCCCATATCCATCCCAAAGAGGCCAGCGCCGTCGGAGGTCATGCCGATATCCCCGATGAGCACACACGCGTCCGCTTGCGCGAGCATCGCTCCGAGATCGGGCTCGTGAATCACCACGGCGGGATGGACGCGGTGGAGTTCCGCGAGCAGAATCCGGGCCAGGCGGTTGCTCGTCATCGAAGCTGCGTCGAGCGCCAAGGTTTGGATTCGGTCGAATGGCTTTTTTGAAAAGAGGCGAACGCTCTTGACCGGTCCTTCGGAGCCGATACAGACCCCGGTCGCCATCCGGCGTCCAGGCACGCGGAGCGCGTCGATGCTGGAGACGAGCACCGCGTCGGCTCGGCCGCTATCCAGGAGGGCGGGGAGTCTAGAAGGGACATCGAAGATCACTTCCACCGGGATTTCCGGCCTCGAATCTGCGTTCCGAGGGGACTGCAATGGGTCGGTAGGGACGAAGAGCGACGTCAACGGGATCGCGTTGACGTAGGGGACGCTGCCGACCGTGTAGCCCATGACTATTCTACGAATCGAGCGGCTTCCTCGCCACCGCCACGAGCGAACTGCCCCAAGGCAGGTCGATGCTTTGAATGATGCGTGCCTCCATTTTTTGAAGCCAGATCAGGGCCGCGTTGATCGGCTTCGGCAGGGGCGCCAGCGAAGCTTTGGCAGGACCTTTCTTGCGCTTCTCGAAGAGCCGGAAGAGTACGACGATCGGGAACAGAAAAAATACGGAGTAGCTCACTCGCTCGACCTGGAAACCCGCTTTCGTAAGCTTCGCCTTCAACTCGAGCCGACGGTAGCGCCGATGGTGCATGAGAGCCACATCGTGAGGGCCCCAGAGGGATCGGAAGGCGGGCACACTCAGAACCAAAACCCCGCCCGGCCTCAAGGTGCGCAGCGACTCGCGAAAGGAAAGCTCGTCGTCGGCGATGTGCTCGAAGATGTCCAGGCCGATGATGCCGTCGAAGGACCCGTCTCGCAGGGGAAGCGCTTCGCCGTCGCCCTGTACGAGTCGAGTCAATCCCCGTTGCCGGCAGAAGTCCAGCGCGAGGAGGCTCATGTCCAGGCTGGTGGCTTCCGTCCACGAGCCCATGTCGCGCGAAACAACTCCGGTGCCGCAGCCGATATCGAGAACGCGCGACTTGCCCGCGCCCTGCAGTTCCGGCGATATGGCGCGTTTCAGCAGTCTCAAAGCAAGACTTCGCCGCCCAACGAACCACCAATAGCGGTCTTCAAGCTCGAACATGCGGCCGTATTCGGCGGGGTTCACCAATCCCTCCGGGACGGCCTTAAGGCGGGAGGCCCTTTCAGCCTTGCGGTAGAGCTCAGCAGAGGATTGGTTCTCGCCCTCCCGCGTTCAAGTACGCGCATCAGGTCGTGGGCCTGACAGCCAGCCTCGCTCTTTTTCCCTTGACTCGCAGTTTCACCAAATCCCGCAGCATGCGCGGCCCGTCGCGCATGAGCACGACCTTGGAACCCTCCACGTGCGACCAGCGGATCGGGACCTCGTCGATCTTGTAACCGAGGTCCTTGGCGACCATGAGGGCCTCGAAGTCGAACGAGAAGCCATCGAGCTTGCAGCGCGAGAACACGTCCTGGCATGCCGTTCGGGTGAAAATTTTGAAACCGCACTGGGTGTCGTCGATGCCCTTGCAGGCCATCTTCTGGACCGCAAAATTGAACATCCGACCGAGCATCTCGCGATACCAAGGCTGCCGAACTTCTAATGTAGAAGCGGCCATGGGCCGGCTTCCGATCGCCACCTCGGCGCCGGTCTTCTTCATGGACGCGAGCAGCTTCTCGGTCTCCTCCTGCGGAGTCGCTAAATCGGCGTCGCAAAAGAGGACGAGATCGCCAGGGGCGGCGAGCATGCCGGTTCGCACCGCAAAGCCCTTGCCGCGGTTCGGTTGGTATTCGACTAGGCGAAACTTAGGGTGCGCGCGGGCGAAGTCCTCGACGACCTTTGCCGTGCCGTCCTTGCTTCCATCGCTCACGACGGCTACGTCGTAATCGTAAGTTTGGGCATCGTAATACTCAGCCAAGCGGGCCAGGGTGCGCGGCAAGCGCTCCTCCTCGTTAAAGGCGGGCACGACGATGCTCAAGTGCGGTTCGGCCAAGTCGGGCACATTCTACCTAGACGCGTTTCCGCGACCAGCCGTGCCTGTCAAGGGTGCGGCTGCCCGATCAGGGAGTAGCTGCAGCCGAACTGGTTTGGCCAGTCGATGTAGGCCACATCGGTAAAGCCCATCGCCCACTTGATCAGTCGCCAATGCCCGCCAACCTTCTTGTAGAGGGACGCCGAGCCATCGTCGAATCCGCCTTCGTCGACCCCTTCTCGGTAGTGGGTGTTCTTGTAGTTGATCTGCTTACCGTCGGATCGGAGGGGGCGCGCCATGATGAAGACGAAGTTGCCGTCCATCCGCGCCATCGTGACCTGAAAAATGAGGTGGCGCTGGCCGATGTCGCGCTCCATAACGGGCCGAAAGATATCCAAGCATTGCTTACGCACGGGACTCGATTTCGGCAGGTTCACTGCACCCGCAAGCGCCGCGGAACAGATCGAAAGGGCGAGACAGAAAACGGCAAGAGTTCGCTTCATGTTTTATCATGACGGATTCGGACGGCGTGGCTTAACGAAAAGAGCGTTCATACCTCCGACTTCGAGGTTCGATCATTCCTCACGGGGAAGGGAACTCGGGCTGCCCCAAACCCGTGTATAAACAAGATTAGAACTCATGTTTACGCTCCTCGTTCCGTTCCTCGCCCTCAACACGCCTGCACGCGTTAACGCGTCTCGGACAACCCCCAATGAGGCGCCGATTACGCTCGACACCTTCTGGCCAAAAAAGAGCCCACGCGGCAAGACGGCCGCTGGAATGGGCTGGTCGGAGGATGGCCGATACCTTGGCTACCTCTGGAACTCGTTCGACGACCACGGCATGGATCTCTGGGTTTACGACACCGAATCGGGCAAGTCCAGGAAGCTGACCTCGATCGAGATGATGGCGGACTTCGATCGGGACGCGGCTCCCATAATCGAGCGCTACAAGAAGGATAAGGCGGAGGAGGAGAGGCGCAAGACTCTTTCGGATGCCGAGCGAAAGAAGTTAGAGGACGAGGATAAAAAGAAAGAGGAGACCGACAAGACGCCGAAGCCCGACTACACGGGCATCAGCTCCTTCGAGTGGGGCCACAAGACCGACGACCTCCTGTTCACCTACAAGGGCGACATCTACCGTCTGCACATGGGCGACGAGCACCCAACCCGCCTGACGCGTACGCGCGAAACTGAAACCGACGCGAAGTTCACGAAGGACGACACCGGCTTCTATTTTCGACGCGGTGATGGTCTTTATCGCATGAGTTTTACGAGCCCTATCGTGGACCAGCTTAATCCCGAGCTTCCGAAGGGCATGTCCATGGGCAGCTACAGCCTTTCTCCGGACGAGACGAAGCTCATGGTCTCGTGCGGGCGGGACACCGGGCCAGAGCGGCAGATCTCCTACATCAGCTTCCGGGGCCGCTTTGCGGAGGCCCGAACGGCCCCGCGAAGTGTGGCGGACGATCCGTTCAATAACGAGTCCTATCTGTTCCTCTACGACCTCAACGACGATCCGAAGGGCAATCCGAAGAACGATGGCAAGCCGTGGCAGATTTACTACTGGCCGGCAGGCAAGGAGTGGGGCCAGACCAGCTTGTCCGAGGAGCCTTGGTCAGCCGACAGCAAGCGCTTCACCTTCGCCACCTGGAAACGGGATCAGAAGGAACTAGCCATCCAGGTCGCCGATGTCGACACTAAGAAGACGACGATGGCCTACAAGGAAACCCACCACGGCGGACACATGTCTCCGACCTACGCCCAGCCGTTCTTCACCCCGGACGGATCCCACATCGTTGCCACCCTCGAGGACAGCGGCTACCGACACGCGTGGGTCATCGATCCCACTGCGCAGACGGCGACAGAACTGACGAAGGGCGACTTCGAGGTCTATCCGCTGAAGATATCCAAGGACGGCAAGACCTTGTGGGCGACCTCCGACAAGGAGTCCACAACGCGAAGCGAACTCTATACGGTCAGCATGACGGACGGCTCGATGTCGAAGGTGTCTGGCCAACGGGGAACCTACGACCTCGTAGCTCCCGATAAAGAGGGTCGTCGCTTCGCGATGATCTTCCGAAGCTGGGCGCAACCGACGGAAATGTTCGTGCTGAATAACGGGAAGGAGACTCAGGTGACTCAGTCCCACGCCCCCGGCATAACCGCCTACTACGGGCTCGCCGCGACGCCGTTCCAGTTCGTCGATCGCCACGGCTACACCGTCCACGGGTTCCTGTACATTCCGAAGGATTACAAGAAGACCGACAAGCGTCCCCTCTGGATGTACACCTATGGCGGTCCGCTGGGTACGACGAAGTATGCGGTCGATGGGCAGACGCTTAGCTTCAACCTCTACATGACGGAGAAGTACGGCTATATCACGGCGGTAGTCGACCCACGGGGTATGTCGGGATACGGCGGTGCCTTCGAGGCCGCGAACTGGGAGCAGCCAGGCAAGCCGCAGGTCGAGGATTTGTCCGACGCGGTCGCTTATCTAAAGGCCAACTACGGCATCGACAACGATCGCGTAGGCATCAACGGCTGGTCGTTCGGCGGTTTTCAGACTCAGATGTGCATGTACACCGCACCCGACGTGTTCAAGCTCGGCATTGCGGGAGCCGGCCCGACCGAGTGGCAGAACTACAACAACTGGTATTCGGGCGGCGTCATCGGTTTCTCGGAACTGGGTAAGCCGGACAATCTGGACAAATACTCGCTAACCAAGCTGGCGAAGAATCTCCAGGGTCCGCTCATGCTGTTGCATGGAATGGAGGACACGAACGTGCTTTTCCAGGACACGATCCACGTCTATCAGGCGCTTCTTGCCGCCGACAAAGGCCCGCTCGTCGAACTCGTTCTGGACCCAACCGGTTCTCACGGTCTCGGTGGCGACATCAAGCCTCGCGAGCAGTACGCGATCTACGAGAAGTTCCTCCTCGAGCACTGGGGCCCTTACGTGCCCCGCAAGAAGTAAAAGATCAACGCTCCTGATCCGTCGGTCGGATCAGGATCTCGTTGACGTTGACTCGGCGCGGCTGGGTCACGGCGTAGACGATCGCGTTCGCGATGTCTTCCGATTCGAGTTGCTCCATGGATTCCGCCCACGAATCGATATCGGCCTTGACTGCGGGAACCGTGATGTGATCGCGAAGCTCCGTGGCCACCGCTCCGGGCTCGATGACGGTGACGCGGATGTTCTCCTTGTAGACCTGATGCCGGAGAGATTCGGAGAAACCGTTGACGCCCCATTTCGTGAGGTTGTAGACGCCCGACATCGGTCCCGTCGTTCGCCCCGCCACGCTGGAGATGTTCACGATGTGGCCGGACTTTTGCGCTTGCATCTGGGGCAATGCCTTGTGAGTGCAATAGATCAGGCCGTAGCAATTCGTGTCGATCATCCGCCGCCAGTCTTCGGTGTCGGCGCCGGGAACGGGTCCGAGGAGCATGACGCCGGCGTTGTTGACGAGGATGTCGAGCCGACCCCACTTGTCGATCGTCTCTTTCACGATCCTTGCGCAGTCCTCTTCGGTGCGAACGTCGGCGGTAATCGCGAGGAAGCGATCTTCGCCGATCCTGGAACCGAGAGCCGCGAGCCTGTCTGTTCGCCGCGCGGTGCCCGCCACCAATGCCCCTTCCGCCGCCAGCGCGATCGCCGTCGCCTCCCCGATTCCGCTGGATGCTCCCGTTACAATCGCTACCTTTCCGTCTAATTTG
>JBBSFL010000058.1:0-13088 GCA_038238735.1 Fimbriimonadales bacterium
TGATCGAAGAAATGAACCGCGCCGCTATCGCCGCCGGTATGAAGCCGGAAGAGGATTGGTCGAGCATCCTTCACGAGGAGGCCTCGTGAGCGGCCGGCGTCCAAAGGATCTCGTCACCCCGTTCCGGGTAGCCCTCAGCGGGGTCGTCCACACCTTCCGAACCCAGCGCCATATGCGGTTCCACATCTACGTGGTCCTCGTGGTCATGCTGCTCGCCTTGTTCGTGAACCTGGGCCTGCGGGAAGTCCTCGTCCTTCTCTTCACGATCTCCCTGGTCATCATCGCCGAGATGTTCAACTCAGCCATCGAGGCCACCGTCGACCTCGTCTCTCCGAACTATTCCCCGCTCGCCAAGTTCGCGAAGGACATTGCCGCGGGGGCCGTGCTCATCACCACGATCATCGCTCTCGTTGTGGGCGGCCTCCTGATCCTGGGCGAGAGCCGTTGGGAATCGATCAAGATCAACCTCACCAGCGAGAGCCTTGGCGTCGGCATCGTCCCAAGAATCTTCCTCGGCGTCTTCCTGGTCTTCATCATCGTCGTCGTCGGCAAAGGGCTTGGCAAGCGCGGCCAGGTTCTCAAGGGCGGCCTCGTAAGCGGCCACGCAGCCTACGGATTCTTCTTCGCAACGTCGGTGATGTTTCTGGTCGACAACTTCCTGGTCTGCGCCATCGCCATGCTCCTCGCCGCAATCATCGCCCAAAGCCGCTGGGAGGCCAAGATCCACACGATCTTCGAGCTCACACTCGGCGCCAGCGTCGGAACCCTCATGGCCCTCGCGGTCTTCGGACTGGTGCCCAAGTGAATCCCCGCAACGTTTTGGGAGTGCGCTCGCTGGCGAGCGCTTTGTCAGCCGCGCGGAGCGCGAAATTCCGCCCAGTACAAAGGCAAGTCGTGATCGCCCTCGCGATCACCGCGACCACGCTCCAAGCCACAGCAAACAGATCTATCGCGACCGAGATGGATGTCCTCGGAGCCCCCCTCGGCGGACCCGCCGGGCTCGGCATCATCCTGCTCCTCCTCGCCCTCAACTCCCTCTACACGTGCGCGGAAACCGCCCTGGAGGTCCTCCGGCCGGTCCACGTCAAGCACGTCAAAGAATCCAACAATACTCAAAGTGACCGTCTCCAAGCCCTCATGGAGGGCAAGAGCCGCTTCATCGGAGCATGCATCTTCGGCAGCCACGTCTGCCGTTTCGCGATGGTCCTCGCGGGACTCCTGCTGGTGGAAGGCGTCGCGCCGTACACGGCCAACTCTCTGTTCCTCGCTGCGATCGCGGTCGCCGTCCCCGTCCTCCTCCTGAACCTCGTTTTCGAGATGATCCCTAAGAGCTACGCTGCCCTCCACCCCCACCGCGTCTCCCTCCGCCTCTTCCGATTCATTCAAGTTTCTGTCGTAATCTTCGCCATTCCCGCATGGCTCGTTTCCGGACTTGCCAACCTCGTCACCGCCCGCTTTGGCGCGAAAGCGAGCTTCGCCATCGCCAACCAAGCCGAAGAAGAAATCAAGACCCTCGTCGAATCTGCCGAGGAAACCGGCGAAATCGAGTCCGACGAAAAGGAGCTTCTTCACTCCGTCTTCGAATTCACCGATACCGTCGCCCGCGAGGTCATGACGCCCCGCGTCGACCTCGACGCGATGCCCGTCCGCAGCGACCCATCGCTCGTCCTGAAGGTCATCGAGGAAACCGGCCACTCGCGAGTTCCACTGTACGAGGACACCGACGATCAAATCGTCGGCATCATCCACGCGAAGGACCTGCTCCTCGCGATGCTTCGCTCCCCGGCTACGGTCACCCTTCGCAAGCTCATGCGCCCGGTCCTGTTCGTCCCCGAGAACAAGAGTCTCCATGAGTTGCTCACCGAGATGCGCCTCGCCAGAACTCAACTCGCCATCGTCCAAGACGAATTCGGCGGAACCGCCGGCATCGTCACCATCGAGGACATCGTCGAGGAGCTCGTCGGCGAGATCGTCGACGAATACGACACCGAGCGCCCATCGATTGAAGCCGCGGCCGACGGTTGGCTCGTAGACGGCAAAACCCACGTCGACGACGTCGACGAAGCGATCGGCGCGAAGCTAGAAAGCGAAGAGTTCGATACGATCGGCGGGCTCGTCTTCGGCCTCTTTGGCCGCCAGCCCAAGCTTGGAGAATCAATCGAAGCCGACGGCTACCACTTCACCATCGCCGAAACCGACGGTCGCCGAATCCTCCGACTAAAGATAGAAAAAGCCGATCGTTTTCTGGACTTCGAGAATCTAGACGCAAGCTAATTCGGCGTCCGCATCCCCCCATTACCATGGGGGGCAGGGGGAGGTCTGCTGTGCCTCCCTTCTCCTTCCGCTCGTCCAGGTCATACAAGGAATTTGGTTGGGACGATTCCAAGAGCGTTCTCCTCGTGGTGGGCGGAAGCAAAGCTGAGAAGCAGAATTTGGCCGACACAATCAAGCTGTTCGACATCGCCCCGAAGCGAGTGCAATTTCGCATCGAGTTAAAGAGCGTCGTCGACAAGTACAGCTCGACAACCACGACGATCGTCGACAACAATCACACCTGGCTGATGCGCGAAGACGCCATAGGACTGGGGCTCTCCCTCGGGTCAAGAATTAACGGCGATGGAACGGTCACTCTGCACGTGGACGTTTCTGAGCAGCCTCAAGGCGCATTGCACCCCACCTTGACGTCCGGAGTCGTTGTAATTAAGAATCGAGCTACAAGTCGAGTCTTGCTCACTGCCGCGGGCGAATTATTCGCGGGCATCGACACCGGCGCCCAAAAGAAGATTGGGGGCTGGCCCGCCGGCTCCGGCATCACTCTGACGCCGATCGAAGTCAAAATCACCGCCACGATTCAGAAGCCCGCCAACTAGTTGCTCGGATAGATATCTTTCCGAACCGAAAACATCGGCCTCCGCAGGGCGCCGTAGGTGATCCGCTTCGTGTGCCCGTCGCCCCACATCACGTTCGCCCCATCCCGATGCAGGAAGTGAAAGTGCAGCCGCAAGGTCTCGATGTCGGGCGCTTGCGAGAACCAGTCGTAGGGCTGCAAGAAATTACAAACCGGCGCAATGGCGTCGTGCTCCCACAGCACCAGCGTGTCCGCCGGCTGATCCATCTCGCTGTCGTTCGCCCCTGTGAAGAACAGGCTCCCGTCCGGCCCGTAGTCGTTCCTCTTCGACCCCGGCCCATATTCGTGATCTTTCGCCGCCGGATTGGTCGTGTAGTACGCCGAAGTTAGGTTCGGCGTGAAGTAATTAATCGCGTAAGACGACTGCCATTCGCCCGGCATACTCGGGCACTTGCGGATCGCCTGGCTTTTCAGATATCCGTCGATCAGCCCAGGATGGGGAGTGTGCGTCGCGGGCTGATCCACCCGTCCATAGAAACCGACGAGCAGTGGCCCGTTCTGGTTGTCATAGCCGAGCCACATCTGCTGCGGAGGAAACGAGGGATCGGAGCCGCGAGTGGCGATCGGGCACCAAACGTCGTCGTTGTCGCCCAAATACAGTATGTGCGCCATCCCAATTTGCCGGATGTTGCTGAGGCACGCGATCTGCTTCGCCGCCGCCTTCGCCTGAGAAAAAACCGGAAACAGAATCGCCGCAAGGATCGCGATGATCGCGATCACAACGAGAAGCTCAATCAGGGTGAAGGCCTTCGAAGGCTTCATGGGCATCCTCATTCTATGGCACGCCCCGCCCTGCTGTATGCCGAATACCGACATTTGCGCGGAATATACAGAAACGCGAGCTGCCCGCCAGAGATTCGAACTCCAATTAACTGAGTCAGAGTCAGTCGTCCTACCATTAGACGAGCGGGCAGCTCGAACTCCAAAAAGATACCTCAACACCAAATGCGGCGCAAGTCTGAATACGTGGTACGGGTTCGCAACCCGTGGGTACCCGACCAGAAGTCGAGATGTCATCCTTGATCTTCAGCAAAACGAAGTCCATGCCGGCCCCCGATCCCAGAAGAAGAAGCGCTGCCCTCCACCCGATGGCGCTTTTCTGGGCGGCAATCAAAACCCTCGCATGGCCCTTTGTTCAACTCAAACGGTCGATTAAAACGCAAAGGCGAAAGAGTCGTCCCGGCAACCTGCGCCCGCCCCCGAACCCGATTGACCAAGCCGCCACCGATAAAACCTTAAGCAAACCCGGTCCCCACATCATCCTCACCGGGCCGGGATTGGGCGAATACGTGATGTACAAACGCGTAGCCACCGCCCTCCTCCAGCAGTTTCCCGAAGCCAAGCTTAGCTACGCCATGCGGGACGGCGACGCCGTCGTTGTCGTCCGCAGCATCGAGCCCGAAACAAATGTCTCGTACTGCCCGCCCGACGGCTACCGGGCGGCTCTCCGCTGGCTCGAATCCCAACGGCCCGACCTCCTCGTCTTCATCGAAAACTACGCCTACCCCCACCTCATCGCTACCGCGAAGGGCTTCGGCGCGAAGCTCGTCTTGGTGAACGGCCGGAGGCGCTGGCGCACCTCCTTCCGAAATCCACTCATTTCCTCGCCACACCGATGGATGCTTCGTCAATTCACCGCCCTCGGAATGCAGAACGAACCCAATGCCGATGTCGTGAGGAAACTCGCCCCAAACCAAGACATAAGGTCGACGGGGGACATTAAGACCGATGTCCGCGTCGCGCCCCTTCCTGCTGACAGAGAGGCCGACCTCACCCAGTGGCTCGTCTCCGACTCGCCGCTCCTCGCCGCGGGCAGCACCGATAACCTCGAAGAGGAAAAGATGGTCCTCGAAGCCTTCCAGCAGGCGCGGAAACGAACGCCCTGCAAGCTCCTCATCGCCCCCCGCCGCTCGTCCGGTACCGCTTCGCTGCTCCAGCTCCTCGAGCAAAAGCAAATTCCATACAAAACGCGCGAGCAAACCAGCGCCGAAGCCGAAGTTTTCGTCCTCGACACCCAAGGCGAACTCGCGACGGCTTACCGTCACTGCCTCGCCGTGTACGTCGGCGGGTCTTTCAGCGCGAAGGGCGGGGGGCACAATGTGATGGAGCCGCTCGCCTGGGGACTCCCCGTGGCCTTCGGGCCCCACCCCGGCAACTTCGAAGCCATCCAGAACTTAGTCGAAAAGGCCCAGATCGGAATCCGAATCGCGAACGCGCACGATTTGGCCGGCTTCTACGAGAACTACCTCCAAAGCCCAGTAGCACAACAGCAAGCCCGCGGAATAGCCACGAAGCTAGTTGAAGAAAACAAAGGTGCCGTCGAAAAAACAGTTCGAATGCTGCTTGACCTCTCGGGCTAACCGGTCAATTCCAGCAACTCCATCAACTCCATTACCCCCTCACCCCTCGATCCGTTGCTCAAGCTCGACCTCGGGCCGGACCGCCGCCGGGGTCGAAACCGGCGCTTTCTGAACTAACTCCTCGGAGATTGTTCTCTGGAGCTTGTCGGCTAACTCGGCCGTTCCCTTGTTGCCCCTTGCGAGCCAGGTGCGGAGGGCGATGAGCGCGGCTCCGAAGAGTCCAGTCGCTGCCGCTACGGCAAGGCCCTGATGGCCATGCCCGGCAAGCACGGAGGACGCGACCATCGTGCCCATAAAGGCTGGATAAAGCGTCGCGAAGATGGGGAAAAAGGGAACGTGCTTGACGCTGATACGAGTTCGGCCCTTCCGCGAGGTGACCTCGACGTTCTGCAGACTGCCTCCCGAGATCGCCTGTGCGCGCAGAGTCTTCCCGATCTGCACTGCGGGATTGCGGCGGCTCCGCCGCGTCTTCACATTCTCCAGAATCAGGTCGAAATCGTTCGGATCGATCTCCCCCTCGACGACGCGCTCCTCCTCCCGGACGAAGTTAAACGGCCGCTTCTCCTTCCGTTGAGTCTGCTCGGCGATCGCCCGCTCGAGCACACTCGCGTCTACGCCCAGCTCGCCAGCCATGCGCACGAGTTCTTCCTGGGTAACCCCGGGTGTGTAAGCGGTCTGCTCTTGCTCTTGCAACTTGGCAGCCCGCTGCATGATCTCGGAGACCTCCTTTTCACTGAAGACGGGTTGCCGGTCGGGCATGGGGCATGATAGCTGATCGGGACCGGGGCCTCGCCATCTCGAATTGACCCGGAGCTGACGGTCGGGGAATTTCACGTTTTCTCTCTTTCATTGGTGCTTACCCACGTTGGCAAAGCGGCAACGCTTCCGCACGATTCGCGCGGAGGCACCTTGGGCCGCTTTGGGCGGCTGGCAGGTCGGTCGACCGGGCACGTTTCTTAGATTCTTCGAGCTTGTCACTACGTGCTCGAAAGCGGGTTTTTGTCAACGTGGTTTTGGAGAATCGCGAATCGCGAATCGTTCGTGACCTTAGGCCCTGGCGTAGCCGCAGGCAACGGGGCGTGGCGGGGCATCGGAAGAGACGGCAAAATCTAGGGTTGGCAGCGGGTTAGACGCGCAAGGAACTAGTCGCATCACGGCTAGATCGGCCTGGGCGTGGTTGTATGGAGCCCTAGGGAACACGGCTCGATCAAGCCCTGCCCCACCTACGTCGCACGCCCATTGTGGTCCGATACATGGGGCACCCGGCGGGTATACAAGCTTGGTATTTAGACTATGGGGCAGCACTGGCGCGCCAGTGGTGCCCCGGAACCAGCCACTAGGCTCGGCCTAAACACCTTTACGGTGGCCCGCCGCTTCCGAAGAATGAATCCCATCGTGCCCAACTGGTATGCGGACCCGGAGATACACGTCTTTGGGGGGCGGTACTACCTGTACCCCACCACCTCCGCGCCGTATGAGGAGCAGACATTTTTTGAATGCTGGTCCTCGCCTGATCTGGCCGAGTGGCGCAACGAAGGCAAGATTCTCGAGTTCAAGGAGGTCCCTTGGAGCACTAATCGCGCGGCTTGGGCGCCTTCGTGTCTGGAGCATGGGGGTAAGTACTACTTCTACTTCTCAGCGGGTGATGGGGCGGGGCTGGGGGCGGCGGTGAGCGATTCGCCTGTTGGTCCGTTCGTCGATGCGCTGGGGAGGCCGCTCGTGAAGGAGTACGTCCACGGGGCTCAGCCGATCGACGCTCACGCCTTCCAAGACGTCGATGGAACCGCCTATCTCTATTGGGGAGGCCATGGGAAGGCGGTGGTGGCCCGCCTTTCCGACGACCGCGTTTCGCTGGAAGGGAAGGTCTTCGACATCACTCCGGAGAATTACGTCGAGGGACCGTTTATGTTGAATCGGGGTGGCCTCTACTATTTTATGTGGTCAGAGGGCGGATGGGGCGAAGAGTCGTATTCGGTGGCCTACGGGATTAGTGAGTCTCCCTTGGGTCCGTTCGAGCGGGTTGGGGTTGTTTTGCGGAGTGATCCAGCCGTGGGTACGTCTGCCGGGCATCACTCGGTGCTGAGGTTGCCTGGAAGCAACCAGCACATCATCGCTTACCACCGCCGCCCTTTGGGAGAGACTGACCGACATCACCGAGTCGTCTGTCTGGACTATCTTGATTTCGACCGTAATGGTGCTATCAAGGCAGTCAATCTTAGCTTCCAAGGGGTGGCTCGGACGCCTCTAGAATTGCTACCATCGCCGTAAACTGTCAGTGCGAAGCCTGAAGGCACCTGCCGCCATCACACGGGCTCTCGGATCAGTTTCGCTCTATTGGCCACGGGCAGACACGGTTGGGAGGCGGTATGCCTACGGAGGTGGGGGGCCGATTGCGGGCGGCGGAGTTGCATCGACGGGCGGGCCGCTGGTTGGGATGTCCGATGGGGCGGAGGTGGAACGCCGGCGATGCCGGCGACGGTGGTGGGTGGGGGTGATGCCTCCCTGCCCGGCGGCGCCGGTGTCTTCGATGAGCTGAGAGGTGTCCACCGTAGGATCCTTGTCGCCAAGGAGCACGATCGCGTGGGGCACGGGGCGCGAGGGGTTCGTCGGGTCGCTGTGACCCGAGGCCAGTACCTTCCCGTCGAAGACGAGCGACGTGGAGAAGCCTGAATCCAGGAGCACCGCCTGCACCGCGCCCGCCGCCACCGCTGCCTCGGCAAGCTGGGAGGTGGTGACGCTGCCCTTCGAAGCCCCCGCGATCACGAGACCCTCCGCGGTGAAGCCGAAAAACGCCCGGCGGCGGGGGTCCTGGATGTCCGACGAGGCGTATGGCTGCATCTGCTCCGCCGTCCGCGCCAAACCGTCCTTCACGATCCACGCACCCGAGAGGAAGAGGTCGGTATAGTCCGGCATCGCCGCCTTAAACGGCCCCTCCGCGTTCATCAGATCGGGCGCGAACGGGGCGATCATCACCTTGGTGCCGTTCCAGAAGATCACCGGCCGGTCGCGCAGCTTCGGCAGCCGGTCGGCTTGGATGTCCGGCGTAAACACCGCCTTGTTTGGCTCTCGGCTCGGCCCGATCAACCCGTTATCGGTCGCCGTGATGGCGGCCATGTTGAAGAACGTGCCGTTGATCCCGGCCACCGCCTTCGACTGCGAGACGAACTCGCCGACGCTCTGCCGCGTGTCGGAGAGGACGGTCTGCGGGATCCCGCCGATGACATAAATGAGGTCGATCTTGTCGAACGTGGCTTCCTTGAACGTAATCGGCGCGGTCTTCAGATCGACCGACGCCAGTCCTAGCGGCGCGTTCGCCGTCTCGTCCTCGCACGCCTTCCAGCCGTCCTGGAACTTGGTCTGCTCCCACCGGTTCACGCGCAGAATGTCGGGCGAGACCTCCGCCGCGTCGCCGTGCATGGTGAACGCCATCTTGTAGCCGCACTCCACGGCCAGCCGCCGGGTCACCTCGTCGTTTTTCCCGTCGGGATAGGCCAGGTAATCGACCTTAATCCCGAGATGGTCCTCGAGGTCCTTCTTCGAGTCGGCTAGCTCATGCCGCTGTTCGTCTTCGGTAAGGAGGGTGATGTCCGCCGGATGGGTCACCGTGTGGTCCTCCACCTGGATCACTCCGTCCTTGATGAGGCCCTTCAGGGTGTCCCAGGCCATCTTGGGCCGGCCCTGCGTCTTGTTGCCGACGAAGGCGGTGTGGACGAAGACGATCGCCTTAAAGCCGTACTTCTTTAGGATCGGCACGGCCAGATCGTTGACGCCCTGGTAGTTGTCGTCGAAGGTCAGCACCACGGAGTGCGGCGGCACTGGTTCGCCGTCGATGAGGTGCTTGTACAGCTCGTCCAGGGTCAGAGTTCGCCCCCCCGCGTCGGCGACCGTTTTCATCTGATTCTCGAACTCTTCGGCGGTGCAGTCGAACCACTCGCTGTGCCGCCCGCGCCGCTCGATCACGTCGTGATACATGATCACGGGCACCCGTGCGGTCTGGGCTTTCAGGCTGATGTCCTTCCATTCGGAGGTCGCGTCCGGCCCGCCGTTCCGGTTCAGGGTTGGCACCCTGACTCGGCGGCCGTCGGGCTGCTCGCACCCGGCGAGCGCCATCAAGGCGAGGAGAAATGGAAGGAGTCGGCGCACCACCGCTATTCTGAACGCCCGAAACGCCTCCGGGTATCCCGGACTCGATGAAAATGTTCGACTAGGCCCATTGGCCCTTCTCCGCGCGCCGGGCCGCAAGTTCTGTACAATCTATTTGAACCGAGGAACGCTTTGGCAGACTGGTACTACATCGGACACTATGGCCAACTCGGCCCGCTTACGCGCGACCAAGTCGACGAACTAATCGATGGCGGCGTGATCGAGCGAGACACGTTTGTCTGGCGAAGCGGCATGGCCGATTGGTCCTCTGCGATCCAGGTTGACGAACTTCGTCCGCTTCTGCAAAGCGAGGGCTTCAATACGCCGCCACCCATGCCCACCGCGCCGCGAGCGACACCGCCCGCGACGGTGCCCTCGTTCGGCTTCCAGTCGCCCCTGCCCTCCACGGGCACCGACTTCTATCCGAACCCTTATGCGTCCTATCACCCGACTTACGCGGCCGTTCCCAGCGACCGGAACAGGATCGTGGCCGGTTTATTGCAGCTCATCATCCCAGGCGTCGGACGCATGTATTTGGGCTACGCGGCCCACGGCGTCCTGCAATTGATTCTTACCCCGTGCCTGGGCGTTGGATGGTTTTGGTCGGTGATCGATGGCATCCTGATCTTGGCGGGCGGGCTGAAGATGGATGGATACGGGCGCAAGCTGCAGGATTGAAATCGTTTGACCTCGTCAAGCGTCTGTACAATGGAATTGAATATGCGCTCTTTCTGGCTCCTTGTCTGCCTCGTGTTCACCCTCGGCTTCGCGTCGGGCCAGGACTATCGCCCCAAGCCAGGCGAGACCGTCCTCGCCCTCGCCATCGAGGGACGCGGCAACGTGTATATCCGGCTCCACACCCGCGAAGCGCCCAATACGACGGCCCAGATCGTCAAGCTCGCGCGGAGCGGATTCTATAACGGCCAGAAATTCCACAAGGTTTTGAAGAGTCCGCGGCCGTACCTGGTGCAGATCGGCGACCCGGCTTCCAAGTCCGATGTCGACGGCGCGGGTGCAGGGGGATCGGGTTCGACCGTTGCATACGAAGACTCTGGGTTCTCGAACGAGGCCGGCGCGGTTGGTTTGGCCGCCTTTCGGGACGACAAGAACAGCGGCGATAGTCAGTTCTACATGCTCCTGGACAAAGCCGCGTACCTCGACAAGAAGTACACCGTTTTCGGCCAAGTGGTCGCCGGAATGGACGTTTTGCGAAAGGTAGAGCGCGGCGACCGCCTCCAGTCGGCCACGATTCTGCAAGGCTGAGTTATACTAGCCCCCCGTGAGGCTCGCGAAGGCACTGCTGCTCAGACTGCTCTTCGGGCTGTTTAGCCTCATCTTCATCTCGTTTGTCACCTTCGCCGCCGGCGAATTTGCTCCGGGCGATAGGGCTATCGTGGAGGCCGGTGAACACGCTCGGCCAGAGACGATTGCGATGCTGCGGCATCGATATCACCTGGATGAGCCCTGGATCTTCCGCTACGGCTATTTCCTCCGGGACGCGGTCCATCTCGACTTCGGAAACAGCTACATCGGCACGAAGCAACCCGTGAGCGCACGGATCAAAGCGACGGCGCCGATGACGCTGAAAATCGCGTGCTTTGCCATCTTGCTCGCTTCTATCGTGGGCTTGCTGATGGGCACGATTGCCGCCGTTTGGCAAGGCAAGTTCGCGGACGGGTTTGTTTTGTCGGTAAGCACGCTGGGCGTGACGCTGCCAAACTTTGTACTTATCCCGATATTCGTATATATTTTCGCGATCAAACTTGACTATTTGCCGCAGACCTGGGAAGTCCAGCTCAAAGGGCCGGAGTATCTGTATCTGATCCTCCCCGTCGTAGCGTTGGCGCTGCGCCCGATGGCTTTACTCACCCGCCTCACCCGGGCCAGCCTTGTCGATACGATGCAACAGGAGTTCATGCGCATGGCCACCGCGAAAGGCGTTCCGTTCTGGCGACGCATTCTGCGGCACGGGCTCCGGAACGCGATCTTGCCGGTAGTCACCGCGATCGGTACAAGTTTCGGCTTTCTTCTTACTGGTTCCTTCGTCGCAGAGCGCGCGTTCGCGATCCCCGGACTCGGTAGCGCCGGCATCGAGGCGATCCAATCGGGCGACACGCCGATGATCCAGGCCACGGTTCTTCTGGCCGGGGCGACGTTCATCGTCGTTAATCTGCTCGTCGATCTCGTGCTTCCGCTTCTCGATCCCAGCATCCGGGAGGCCCAAGTCTGATGCTGCGCAAAGTGATGCTCGGGCTGGGAATTACCTTCCTTGCCGTGCTGGTCCTCCTCGCGGTGTTCGGTCCGATTCTGCGGCACTCACCCTACTCGCAAGCTGCCCACCCGAATCTGTCGCCGGGCAACGGATTTTGGCTTGGCACCGACGAGTTGGGTCGCGATGTCTTCGCGCGACTCGCTTACGGCGCGAGAGTGTCGCTCTTTGTAGGCTTTACCGTACAAATCGTCGCGCTCGCGGTGGGAATTCTCATGGGAGTGCTCGGGACTTTCTCCCCGAAATGGATCTCTGCGGCCATCCTGAGATTCACGGACGGCATGTTTGCTTTCCCCGACATCCTTCTCGGCATTCTCCTCATCGGCGTCTTTCAGTCGGCGGTCAAGACCGGCGGCGGCGTCGTGATCGACACGCTGCCCATCGTGATTGTTCTCTCGATCACCGCCTGGCCCTCCTACACCCGTCTCGTCGTGACCCAGCTTGCCACGCTCAAAGACCGCGAATTCGTCGTCGCCGCCACGGCCAGTGGTGCCTCAACCTTCTACATCGTTACCCGCCACATCCTGCCCCAACTCTGGGGCATTCTGCTCGCGGTAAGCATGGTGGAGCTAGCGGGCACCATCCTGGCCGAGAGCACCCTAAGTTTTATCGGCATCGGAGTCAAGCCGCCAACCCCGAGCTGGGGCAACATGATCGACTCAGCTCGCCAAGCCATGAATTCGAACCCAAGTCTGCTTCTCTGGCCCTGTCTTTGCCTGAGCCTCACAATCTTCGCGCTGAACTTCGTCGGAGACGGCTTACGCGCCGCCTTCGATCCTAAGGGCAGATAGAATTTCCACTCAGCTCTGGACTCAAACGGGCGGTTCCGGCCCGGAAACGGGGAGTTCAACCCCTCGGTGGCAGGGGCTTCTATTCCCTGCTTGGAGCGGCGCGGGCTCGGCTCCAACTTAGCGACTCATGCACGAACCGCTAGTGCGGTACCGGCGCACGCTTCGAATCCAACACCGAGAAGCACTTCAATAGCTGATTGTCCGACTTTGGATCGCCGAACTTGACCTTTTCGTTGTCTAGATCGAAGGCGACCTGCACGTCGGGATCGATGCCTCCGGTTAGGAAGGTGCCGTCCTGGTCGACCTTCCGGCCTATATCCTGCCCGTTTGGCAAGAAGTAGCGGGCGATCGTGATCTTGGCTACCGAGCCATCGATGAGGGGAAACACATTCTGGACCGAGGCCTTGCCGTAGGTGTGAGTACCCACGATTGTGATGAGCCGATAGTCGCGAAGCACGCCGGTAAAGATCTCCGCCGCGCTAGCCGAGTCATCGTTCACTAAAACCACGACTGGATAACGGAACACATGCTTTTGGCCGGATGGCGCGCGAACTTCCTCGATTCGTCCGCCCCTCTCCTTCATCGTGATGACCCGCTTTCCGTCGACGAAGCGAGAA
>JBBSFL010000059.1:0-12950 GCA_038238735.1 Fimbriimonadales bacterium
CGCCGGGGTCGAGGTTTCATTTTTGGGCTTAAGGGATTACGTTGCTACAAAGCGGGCGTCTGGCCGGATCAAGGACCGGTTGGACTTAGATTTCGTAGAGAAGATCGTTGGCAGTCTTCCGGACTGAGAGATGTCGATGCAAGATCAGATCGAAAATGCGCAGCCTACGATCAAGCCGACCCTGGTTGGCATGACTCGCGAGGATCTGGAGGCGGCGCTTGCCCCTCGCGCGGACGCTCGGCTTCGGGCCAAGCAAATCGCCCATCACATCTACTCGAAGGCGCTTACCGATCTCGATGAGATGCGGGATCTGCCCAAGGATCTTCGCGCAAACCTCGCCGAGCGGTTCCAGGTGCAGCCATTGACCGTCTCGACGCACCGCCAGAGCGCGGACGGGGTCGAGAAGCTGCTGGTGCATAACGGCGATGGGCAGGTCTATGAGTGCGTGCTGCTTCCCTACGAAGACCGAGTTAGCTGTTGTATTTCGAGCCAGGTGGGGTGTCCGATGGGGTGCAAATTCTGCGCGACGGGGCTTGGCGGTTTTGATCGGAATTTAACGGCGGGTGAGGTCGTCGGTCAATATTTGATGTTGCAGAGGCTTACCGAGCGTCGAATCTCACATGTGGTGTTTATGGGCATGGGGGAACCGCTACTGAATTTGCCCAACGTGCTGAAGGCGCTACGGCTGCTTCACGACGAGGTCGGGCTTAGCTATCGGCATTTGACGGTGAGCACGGTCGGTCTTGTCCCGCAGATTCGCGAGTTGGCGAAGGAGAAGCTGCCGATCCATTTGGCGTTGTCGCTGCACTCGCCTCTGGACGAGGTTCGGAACCGGTTGATGCCGGTGAATCATAAATGGCCGGTGGCCGAGGTGATGGGCGCGATGCGGGCTTATGGGCGGGCGACGGGGCGGAAGATTACGATCGAGTATTTGCTGATCAAAGAGCTCACCGATACGCCGGAGCAGGCTCGGGCGTTGGCACCTATGCTCAAGGGCACGCCGAGCGTGGTGAATTTGATTCCGTTCAACTGGGTCGACACCGAGCAGGGATTCGCGCGGCCTGAGCGGGAGAGGGTACGGGCATTTCGCGCGGTCTTAGAGCGAGCTGGCGTGAATGTTACGGAGCGGCAAGAGCGCGGGCATGATATCGCGGCGGCTTGCGGGCAGCTTGCGGGGCAGCATCAAGGGCGCTTCGCCCGGAGGGAGCGATCCGTCGGGTTGCCGGTGCTTTCCTGACCACCTTGCCGCGGTCAGGTTTTCTCAGGGATGCGAGCAGCTACGGATTCCGTCGTTGTGCTTTCGTAATAGTGGCAATTTGCTTAGGATGCGGAAAGCATTCTGTTTCCGGGCCGGGCAAGTCGGTTGAGCCGGGTGATGAGCCGAAGGTGCGGGAGGTGCTGACGAACTCGGCCAGCTTGACTCGCCGCAGCGAGAAGGCCAGCCGCGAACGCGCTTACGATATTCACTGGAAGACCTCCGATCTCACTTTCGACGAGAAGACGAAGAACTACTTCGGAACTATGGTGGGTGTATCGGGGACAATCTTTGAGAAAGATAAGCCTGCGGCAACATTCACTTCAGAAGAGGGGGAAGCGGACAAGTCAGGCACCAGCAAGCTCACGCTCCGGGGCCATGTTCGAGT
Source organism: Fimbriimonadales bacterium (assembly GCA_038238735.1). Taxonomy (GTDB): domain Bacteria; phylum Armatimonadota; class Fimbriimonadia; order Fimbriimonadales; family Fimbriimonadaceae; genus JAFDWR01. Next base: position 1,644 of record JBBSFL010000059.1, read on the forward strand.
GATTTCGACGGATGGCCAGAGTGAGTTGACGTGCGACAAAGTGGTCTGGCTGGTCGATGAGAAGACAATCAAGGCCAGTTCTCTAGTGAAGGTTAGAGGTCGCAACGGAATCGTGGGGCCAATGGACGACTTATGGGCGACACCGGACCTCAAGCGCGTAGCCACACCAGACATGTTCGGAAAGCCATGAAGACTCTCCTTCGAGCTCTGCCCTTATTGGTCGCTTCCTTTGCGGTTGCGGCTGGGGGGTTCCTTTATCACGACGCCTCTGGGAATATGTCTCTTTCGGCGCAAAGTGGGTCGCTCGTAAGCGGTGCGTCGATTTATACTTTCCACCTTCGAGGCGGAGTTACGGCTTCTTCTCGGAAAGATGGGCTGGTGATTACTGCTATGGAGGTGGTCGGGGACGCACTGCCCGCCAAGCAGGAAACCCATATCCGCCACGCGGTCGCGACGGGAGGTGCGAGGGTTGTCAAGACCTCGACCTCGGGGACGAGCACGCTTTCGAGCATGAAGGCGGACTACACAGATCGCGGTCGGGACGCACTCGTGGTGATGACGGGAGGAGTGCGGATAACCAGCGTTTTGTCCGCCAAACGGCAGAGCTGGGTGATCACCGGCCCTTCCGGGGAGGCGACGCTCGATCCGGCAGGAAGCAAGGGAAAGGGACTTCGGTCGGCGATCATCGACGGCGGGGCGCGCGTTCAACTTGATCAGGCGACGGGCGGTTCGATGGTTGCGACGGGGCGAAGGCTGGTGCTGGACAACTCCACGAAACCGGCCACGTTGACGCTAACGGGTAGCGTGAGGGTGCAGGGCGGCTCTGGAACGGGATTTGGCTCTTTGCAGAATGCGCAGCGGGCTGTGCTGCGTCTTAACGAGAAGGGTGAAGTGGTCAGCACAGAGGTGAGTTCATAGTACGGGCTTCCCTCGTGGTGGCTGCCGGTCTTGTTGCGCAGGGCGTTCAGCTTCGCCTGGACTCTCCAGATGGGCCGCTGATCGTCCGTGGTGCGTCGCCATTTTCCAGCAGCTCAGAGGGCAATCGCTACCATTTCAAAGGTTCAGGGCAGCCGGTAGTAATCGAGCGTCCCGCTTCGGGATCGACGATCTCGGCCAATCAGGTCTCAGCCGACATCGAGGCCTTGGCCGATCGCAACTATGTCGTTCGGCAGGGCTCGTTCGTGGGAGCGGCGAGGCTCGTGACCGACACGGAAGCGAGGGATGCGTTCCTAAAGAGCGCGGGGAAACCGGTGCCGAAGCACGACATCTCGGACCACACGGAGATCGCTTCGGAACGCTTCGATTACGTCGGGACCCAACTCGTTGGCACGGTGACGGCGCCGGGCGCGTTGACCGCAAACGACCACTCACAGGGCGTCCGGACGGTGACGCGGACGATTAATAAGGCACCGGTTAAAGGTCCTGAAGAGTTCGACCAGAGCTGGAACCTAAGCGCCGCGAAGGGCGAACTCACGGTCGATCCGCGGCCCGAGTTGAAAGTTCAGCAGAGGTTTCTCAAAGGTGACCTGGACGGCAATGTGGCTATGCATCTGATACGCTCGGTCAAGGGTCCGGGAGACTTGAGGGCCGCTCTGACAGTTCTGGATGGAAGCGCGGATCACCTAACGTTCGACTTTACGGGCGCGGCGCGCACTATCACCGCGACGGGTCACGTCGTCCTGACGAACGACGACGGGGTCTTCAAGAGCACATTGAGCGCTGATAAGGCGGTGATCACGGTCGACGAGAATTTGAAAGTGACGCATTTGGATACCTTCGGCGAGCCTGGGACCGAGCGCGTGCACCGGGTCGGAGGCGTGCGTTGAAGATCACCGGCAAGGGGCTACGCAAGGCTTACAAGGGGAGGACGGTCGTGAACGGCGTTACCTACGACATCTCGCAGGGTGAGATCGTGGGGTTGCTGGGCCCGAATGGGGCGGGGAAAACGACGACGTTTTACATGACGGTCGGTCTTGTGAAGCCGAACGCGGGGCAGGTGTTCTTCGACGATCTCGACGTGACGCGGTGGCCTATGTATCGGCGGGCGCGGGCGGGAGTCGGGTATCTGCCGCAGGAGCCAAGCGTGTTTCGGAAGCTGAACGTCGAGGACAATATCCGGCTCGTTTTAGAGCTGAATGGGCAGTCCAGAGCGCAGCAGAAAGCGAAGATCGCTGAACTCGCGCACGAGCTTCAGATCGAGAAGATTTTGCATTCGAGCGGGAACGTCTTGTCCGGGGGCGAGCGGCGGCGTGTGGAGATCGCGCGGGCGCTGGCTACGGAGCCTAAGTTCATCCTGCTCGATGAGCCGTTTACGGGCATCGACCCGAAGACGATCGAGGAAATTCAGGAAATCCTGTTTCGGCTCAAGAGCCGGAATATCGGGATTTTGATTACCGACCACAACGTTGGCGCCACGTTGCGGATCACGGATCGGAACTACATTTTGATCGACGGCCAGATCGTGGCTCAGGGAACCTCGAGGGAGGTCGCCGCCGATCCTCTGGTGCGCAAGCACTATCTGGGGCAGCAGTTCGGGACCGACCCTCTCGCGGAGGGTCGCGAGGAGCTGACGAAGGGCGATCCGGAGGACTTGAGCGAGTGACCTCCTTTCCCTTCTTGTCCAATCGCTTTTTCGCTGAGACGGTGATTGATGGATCGCGGACACCCCCCTGCCCCCCTCAAGAGGGGATAGTTTCTTCTTGGGAGCGCGCGGTTTGATGAGGCGGCTGGATCGGCTGGTTTTGAAGGAGCTGGTCGGGCCGTGGGCGTTCGGGGTGGCTATGTTTACCGTCCTGATCATGGCGGCGAGCTACCTGTTTAAGGCTTCGGATTTCCTCGTTCAGGGAGTCGGGGGCGGGACTGTTTTGCAGTTCATCCTTTTGAACCTGCCCGGGATCATGGTGAAAACCTTCGCCATGGCGGTGCTGTTGGCATCGCTGCTCGCGTTTGGACGTCTCAGCTCTGACTCAGAGATCGTGGCCATTCGGGCGGCGGGGGTGAGCGTGTATCGGATCATGCGACCAGTGGCGCTGTTCTCATTGGTGATCGCGATCGTCGCTTTTGCGATCAACGAAACGCTCGTCCCGGCAGCCTCGATGAGAACGCTGCGAATGGAATCCGAGATCGCGAAGAACCTGAAGGGCACGGTGGACCGGGTTCAGGGTTATCCGATCGAGGAGAAGGGGAAGCTGAAGGCGATCGTTACTGCGCAGAGCATCAGCGTGGAGACCCGCACGATGCGTGGCGCGGTTGTGACGGTCTACGGCGAGTCCAAGGACCCGAACGATCCCTCCAAAGGAACGGTCACCAATCAGCAGCCCGACTATTATCTGTCGGCTAACCAAATGGAGTTCGATCCGAAGCGGTTCGCGGAGGGCGGGGGGTGGCGGATTCGAGGCGGCGCGACGCTGACCTCGCGGGACGGACGGAACGTGGTGAACATCGACAACGATGCCTGGCCGCCCGAGGTCCCGTCGCTTACCGCGTCGCCGCTCGAAATTCTGACGGACAAGGTGAGCAATTTAGACGTCTTTTCTATGTCTCAGATCAAGGACGAGATCGAGAAGGAGAAGCGGCGCGCGAAGCCCCGCCAAAGCAAGATCGCGAACTACGAATACGGCTACTGGAACAAGATCGCGCTGCCTTTGGCGGCTCTCATCTATGGGCTTTTGGGTGCGCCCTTGGGCATCCGAAACGCCCGCACGGGGACGGCGGCGGGATTCGCGTTGTCGGTAGCGATCATTTTCGGCTACGTCACGATCGGAAACATGCTGAATATCTATGCGATGGGCGGCAAAATTCCCGCGTTCGTGGCATCGTTTACGCCCCTTATTATCGGCCTAATCGCGAGCGGCGTAATAATGTGGCGGAGGAACGCTTAACGACGACGCATGGACGCGACGAGCATTATCTTCGTGGCAGTCATCGTGCTGCTTGGCGGGCCGTTGGCCTATGGCGCCGACTGGCTTGGACGTCGGCTGGGCAAGAAGCGTCTCACCATTTTCGGCTTGCGCCCACGCCATACGGCGGCTTTTCTTACCGTTGCCGCCGGCATCCTGATCCCGCTGCTGACGGTGCTCGCCATGCTCGCCTTGAGCAGCGGGGTTCGCGACTGGGTCATCAACGGGTCGCGCGCTTTGCACGACAAGGCCGTTCTCGAACGGGAGCGAGATCGCCTGGTCAGCGACATCAAAACGTATAACGGCCAACTCAACGATGTACGGAGGCTAAAGGCTCAGACGGAGAAAAACCTGAAGGACGAGCAACGCCTCTACCAGCAGGAGCGCAAACTGGCGGCGGACTTGCGAATCCAGCTTCGCGACCTAAACGCAAAACTGACCGGCCAGCAAAAGCTGCTGGCGAGCCGTGAGCGCGAAGTGCAGCGGCTCACGAGCGAGGTTCGCCGTCGAACGGAATCGATAAAGACCATCAACAGTCAACTTATCGCGAGGCAGTCCGAACTCAAAGCGGCGAATAAGAGCTTGGGCGATGTGAAGGGTGCCTACAAGAAGCTCGATAGCGAGTACAAGCTGCTCGACCAGAATCGCGTCAAGTTGGATCAGCAGAACCAGCAGCTTCAGGGCCAAATCGATCTCCTTAAACCGGAGGTCGACAGCCTCAGGAAGCAACGAGCCCAACAACAGCTCGACCTCGATCAGGCGAATAAGGACTTGGTTCAAGCGAAGTCTGACTTGGCGGCGGCACAGTCGGAAGTCTTGCGCGAGCAAACTTCACTGTCCCAAATAGAGCGCGACGTGACCCAACTGGTTGGGGCATTCCAGACCCAGCCCATGATCTATCACAAGGACGACGAGATCGTTCGCCTGGGTGCGGATGCCTCCCTGTCACCAGAAGACGCCCGCAAGGCAGTTGAGAATCTTCTGAGCTTGGCCCGTTCGCAGGCGAGCTCGCGGGGGGCGGAGGCTAGCGAGGACATCAACGTGGTCGGATTCGCAAGGGTCAGCGGCGCTAACCCGATGACTCCATTGGAAGTGCAATCCGCCCTGACTCGAGGGGTGCAGAACCTGCGTAATCCTGCGGTGATGGTCGCGTTCACGCCGATCAACGTCTTCAAGACTCAGCCGGTGCAACTTCAAGTGCGCGTGATGCCCAACCCGCTGGTCTATCGGATGGGACAAACGATCGCCGACATGCGCATCGATGGCCGTCTGGAGCCGGACGCGATTTTCCAGCAGTTGCGGATTTTCCTTTCCGAGACGGTGACTCAGAAAGCGGTCGCCGATCAGATGATTCCGCGGCAGGGCCAGGACACGCCCCTCGGGGAGGTCAGCTCTCGGCAGATTCTGGACGTCGTTCAGGCGATACACGTGGAGGCTCGGGTGGTGAAGCTTTCGGTCCTCGCGAAGCAGGACACGCGGGCGGCTGATCCGCTTCAAATCGAATTCAAGGTTGGCAGGTAGCGATGCACGAAAAGACCGTCCTGGCGATCGATCCGGGCACCTCCAAGTGCGGGCTGGCGGTGGTTCATCGGGATGCCGTCGGGACCCTGGACCTGCGTTGGCGCCGCATCGCCCAGACTTCCGAAGTTGTGGAAGCGGTAGAGGAGGCGAGGGAGATCGCGCCCTTTTCCCTCATTGTCGTGGGGGCCGGGACGCACTCCAAGGAGATCGTCGCGAGGATCCGAGAAAAACATCCGGGCACGGGAATTCTTGTGGTGGACGAGAAGGACACGACCCTTCGAGCGCGCGAGATTTATTGGGAGCATCACGCTCGACGCGGATGGCGTCGGATCGTGCCGGCCACGCTTCAGGTGCCCCCGGAACCGGTCGACGATTTCGTGGCATTCATCCTTGCGGAGCGGGTTCTGCAGGACGCGTAAGGTCCGTCGCTCGTGGCCTTGCTGCAAGCCGTGGTGTCACGGGTTCAACCGTGTCTCAACACAATGTTGCTGTCAACCACGGCTCCCTCGTTCCTCGGGATGGCATTCCTCGCGGTCCCGACTCCTCTGCTGCGCGGTGCGCAATAATTGAACTTCGGGAACCTTGCCGCGTCGTTGCGTGTGCGTATAGAAAGCCAGCGGCAATCGCATCTCCATGAGCCAGCAACCCGTCTTCTTCGATCCCCGCGGCAAGCGGCGGCGGCGCTTTCTTCGCCTAACCTTGAGCTTGGGCGGGTTGGCCCTTTTGTTGGCGGCGATCTTTGCCGTTACGCTTTGGGTCGCGCCGCTCTTGCCTCGAATCAAGGGTTACGCCGGCGACTCGACTTCACACCCCAGTTTCCTTGCGAGCACTCTCGACCAGAAGCAGAGACTGTCCGCGTTCCTCGCCAGCAAGTCCCGCCGCGCTTTGATGGAGCAGATCGCCAAGGAGGCGAAGAAGCCGAAATCGGGACCCAAGCCCAAGCCGACGAACAAGATCGTCGCCGGGTTCTATGCGGTGTACGAGGAGGCGGGCTATCAGTCGCTGCAGGCGAACGGCAAGAAGATGACCCATCTTATGCCGGAATTTCTCCATTTGAATCCGGATGGCGAGTCGCTCGACCTCGTGGATTTTGATCTCACGGAGAATCCGAAGAACGTCGACGTGATAAAAACAGCTCGCGACTACGGACTCAAGATCGAGCCGATCCTCAATAATGCAAAGGGCGGCACCTTCGACCCGGATCGGGTCCGAGACCTTTTGAATTCCCCGCTGAAGCAGCAGCGACTAGCGGTGGCCGTTGCGACGTGGCTGAAGCAGCAGAACTTTCAGGGTCTGAACCTTGACTTTGAAAACCTTCGTGAGGAGGACTACCCCCGCCTCGTTCCTTTTGTGGGGCTATTGAAAGCGGCTTTCGCGCCGAACCATCTGGAACTCAGCATCGACGTGGAGGCGGACAAGGATTTGCCTCTGAAGGAATTCAGCGAGGCCTGCGACTTCGTCGTGCTGATGGCTTACGATCAGCATGCGGCGGAAGACCCGCCGGGGCCGGTTGCGGGCATCGATTGGGTTCAGGAGAAGGTGGATAAGGCACTTGAGGCCGTTCCCTCAGAGAAGCTGGTCATGGGCGTCGGAGCCTTCGCCTACGATTGGACGGTTGGCTCAAAGGAGCCGGCCAAGTCGATGAGCTACCAAGAGGCCCTTCTCAATGCGAAAAGCGAGCAAGACAAGCCGGAAGACGTAGTGAACTTCGATTCGGACAGTCTGAATTCAAATTTCGAATACGAGGATGAGGACGGCAAGACGCATAAGGTCTGGTTTCTTGACGCGGTTTCCGCCTTCAACCAGTGGCAGTTCGCCCGGCAGGACGACTTGCGCGGATCAGCTATGTGGGTTCTTGGCCAGGAAGATCCGAGTATCTGGACCTTCATGGATCGGGACCGAACGGACTTGGCGCCCAACGCACAGCAACTCAAAGATATTTCTTATCCCTACCTGGTCGAGCGCGACACGGATAGGGGTGACATTCTCAATGTGCGCGGATTTCCCCAGACCGGCAGGCGAGAGATCGAGGTCGATCCGGACAGCGGACTCATCCAGGACTGCACTTACAAGGCGTTTCCGGCCTCCTACGTGCTTTCGGGAACGGGCTTCATCGCGAAGAAGCTTGCCCTAACGTTCGACGATGGACCGGACGCTCGGTATAGCGGGGAGATTCTGGATGTGCTGAAGGAGCTGAAAGTGCCCGCTACGTTCTTTTTGATCGGCCAGAACGTCGAGGCGGCTCCGGATTTGGTTCGCCGCATGGTCGCGGAGGGGCACGAGATTGGCAGCCACAGCTACACGCACCCCAACATGGGCCAGGTTTCGAACCAGCGCGACGAGTTGGAGCTCAACGCAACCCAACGGGCCATCCAAAGCACCACAGGTCGCTCCACGATTCTCTTTCGGCCTCCCTACAATGCGGACTCGGAGCCCGAGAAGCCTGAGGAACTGAAGCCTGTCGCGGTGGCGGCGAAGATGGGCTACGTAACGATCGGCGAGAAGATCGACCCGAACGACTGGCGCATGGACGAGACGCGTCCCGATGGATCCGTCCACCACCGGACCGCCCAAGACTTGGTCAATGAGATTCTGGATGGGGTCGCCAAGGGCGACGGAAACATCATCTTGCTGCACGATGGCGGTGGCGACCGCAGCGCGACGGTCGAGGCCCTTCGCCGCGTGGTGCCCCAACTAGAGCGCGAGGGCTACCAATTCGTTCCCGTCTCGCGACTAATGGGATTGACTCGCGATCAGGTGATGCCTCCCGTCACCGACCGGGAGCGCCTGCTCGTTGGCTTAGACAAGTTCGTTTTCTGGGCGGTCTATGCATCGCAGTGGTTCTTGGCGATCGCGTTCATCATCGCAATCTGTCTGGGGCTAGGGAGGGTGCTGCTCACCGTGCCCTTAGCACTGGCCCACGAACGTCGCCGCCGGAGACAGGTCTTCGATCCAGCGTTCCAGCCTACGGTGAGCGTCTTGATTGCCGCCTTCAACGAGGAGAAGGTGATCGGGCGAACCCTTGCTTCCGTGCTCCGATCCGACTATCCACTCCACGAGGTCATCGTAATCGACGACGGCTCGAAGGACAACACGGCGCAGACGGCGCTCGATCTTTTCGGCACGCATCCGAAGGTGCGGGTGGTGAAGCAAGAGAACGGCGGAAAGGCGGGCGCTCTCAACCATGGGCTCGAGCTCGCAAGCGGCGAGATTCTATTTTGCGTCGACGCCGACACTCAATTGGACGAGAGAGCGGTCGGGTGTCTCGTCCGGCACTTCAGCGATCCTAAGATTGGAGCGGTGGCGGGCAATGTGAAGGTGGGCAACCGCATCAACTGGCTCACCCGCTGGCAGTCGATTGAGTACATCACGAGCCAGAACATGGATCGCCGGGCGTATGCGGAGATCAATACAGTCACCGTAGTGCCCGGTGCGATCGGGGCTTGGCGCCGCGAGGCGGTGGTCGAGGCGGGCGCTTACAGCACCGACACTTTGGCCGAGGACATGGACCTGACTTGGCGGATCCGGCGGGCTGGTTACGTCATCGAGACGGACAATGAGGCTGTAGCCCATACGGAAGCGCCGGATACCCTTCGAGGGTTTTTCAAGCAGCGGTTCCGATGGGCTTATGGGACGCTGCAATGCCTCTGGAAGCATCGCTCCGCGCTTGGGCGGCATGGGTGGTTCGGCCGTTTGGCCTTGCCCATGCTCTGGGTCTTCCAAATCCTCTTCCAAGCGATCGCGCCGCTCGTCGATATCCAGCTCCTGTATTCCCTTGCCGTCTATGGCTTGGCGATTTCGAGCAGCCACATGTACACCAAGGACTGGCAGCCGGTCGGGCAGGCGTCCAGCAACTTGGCTCAAGTGGTAATCCTGTATGGCCTGTTCTTCGCTTTCGAGTTCGGTTCGGCGATCATGGCTTATCGGTTGGATAAGGAGAAGTTGCGCGGGGTGAGCGGGCTCTTCTTCCAGCGTTTTGTGTATCGGCAGGTCATGTATGGGGTCATCTACAAGTCGGTATTGACGGCGGCTCAGGGCCTTCGGCAGGGCTGGCATCGTATCGATCGGAAGGCTACCGTCAACCTCCTGGCCCGGCCCGAGGCCGAGGTCGACAAGACAAGGGTGGATTAGGGAACGTGACCGGGTCCGCGGAGTCAAACCCTTATGACTTCCAATAGCGATCCAACCGAATCCAACTCCCCCCGCAACGACATCGGGCAAAGCGAACACGACAACCAGACGGTGGGCCAGACGGTCCGATTCGACCCAAACGGCGATCCCGAGAATCCAACTCCTACCGCTGACGATCCCTACGACGCGTCTGTCCCCGGCGAGGAGATCCTGACCCGACGTGAGGAAAAGATCGTCGAGGAGCAGCATGCCGATGAGACAGGAGAACGGGGACCAGCTTATGAACATGCGGACGGCATTCTTGGGGATAACCCTGGCGGCTCGAGCGATCCCAACAACACGGTAACGGCGGCCGAAATGCCCACAGAGCGCATTCCGGAACAGCCCTAATGGCGGCGCAGTAGAATTGCGACATGCGAAGGTTCGCGATTTTGATTTCTTTGGCGGTGCTAGGTTGCTCGCCGCCGCCGAATGCGCCGGTCGTTGCCCCTAGTCCCGTGGTCTCCGGAGGACCGCCTCCAGTCAGCGGAGGTTTCACCGTGACAAGCTCGACCTTCACGAACGGTGGGGTTATTCCCCCCGGAAACCAGCCTCCCGTCCTGACCTGGTCGGGAGTGCCCGCGGGGACAGCCAATATCGTGGTGGAGGTGGTGGACACGGACACGGGGCCGCCCTTTTTCGCCCACTGGCTAGTAGCGAACATCGATCCGAAGGCGACGACCGTCGTCGGCGGAGTACAGGGCCAGAATGGAAGCGGTGCGAACGGATACTATCCGCCCGAGCCCCCGACCGGCGCGACCCATCATTATCATTTCAAAGTTTTGGCGTTGGGACACCAACTTCAACTAGGTGACGGCTTCACTCTGCAGGATTTAGAGAAGTATTCGCAGGGCGATATTTTGGGTCAGACGGAAATCGTTGGCACGTTCACCGGAAAGTAGAACTTGATGCCTGTAGGGGCTGTCGAACGATACAAGCCCGGTCAATGCCGGCAAAGAGAGGAAAGAGATGATTAACGACAACGACCTCGTACCGACTGACGGCGATGCCGTGGATGGCTTCTCGGACAATGCGGATGGCACAGTAGGCACCGCCGATCCTGGCACCAAGTCAAAATTGGAGCCACTCAGCCCAGAGGAGCGCGCGAAAGAAGAGGCGGAGATCCGAGCCGACGGTGGCGAAGAGGATCTGAAGCGTTAAGCGGTAACGCCTTCAAGAGCGGGCTTCGGAGTCTGACCCGCCCGGTTCGAAGAGAGCACGGCGTAGATTTCTACGTCGTGCTCTTTTCCTTTTAATAGGTGTCTCCCCTTGCTCTCCAAGTGATAGGGAGCCTTTTCAGGGAGGCGGGCGCGAAGGTCGCCGGAGATGAGAAAGGATTCCTCGAGCGCGCTGCACATCGACTGGATGCGGGCCGCGGTGTTTAGAACGTCGCCATGGTAGACGATCTCGCTCTTCAAGTCCCCGACTTCGGTGGCGACGACCGGCCCGATATGAGCCCCGGCTTTGAACCCAGGGACCATTCCATACCGTTCGAGGTAGTGCTTCGACCGCCTGGCGAGCCGCTCCTCGAAGAGGAAAAATAGCCGCAAGCAATTGCCCTTGTCCAGGCCGTCCTTGGGAATCCAGGAAAGGACAGCCTCGTCGCCGATATAGTGGCTGACCTCCGCTTTGGATTCGATGATAGGTTCGGTCAGGTCGGAGAAGAAGTCCCTGACGAGAGCGCTGAACTTGAGGGCGCCGAGCTTCTCCGCCAGCG
>JBBSFL010000060.1:0-12805 GCA_038238735.1 Fimbriimonadales bacterium
AACTCTTTTCAAGGGCCGAGGCTGCGACGGCTGCAAAGGCACCGGCTATAAGGGCCGAACGGGCGTCCACGAGCTCATGATCATGTCCGACGAAATCCGCGACAAGGTCCTCGAGCACTCGCCTAGCCACATCCTCCGCAACCTCGCGGTGGGGCAGGGCATGCGGACGCTGCAAATGGACTCGGTCGCCAAGATTCTGATGGGCGTCACCACGGTCGACGAAGTCCTGAGGGTCATCTATGCCTGAGATGCTCCTCCTCGCCAACACCGCCGCGCATGCCCTATCTTCTCCGTTGCTTGCTCGGGTCAAGGACATTTCCGTGCGAGACGCCGTCGCCATCTGGAGCGAGCCGACGCGGCGTCTATCCAAGGCCAAGCTGCGTGGCCCGCTACGCTGGCGAACTATTCGGCAAGAACCGCTGTCTGCGCGGCGATCAGCTCATTGATTCCCTTCTGGGCCAGCTTCAATAAGCGTCCAAGGACATCGACTCCGAATGGGTCTTGCTCGGCGGTTCCCTGAATCTCGACGAACTTGCCGCTGCCGGTCATCACGACGTTCATGTCCGTTCCGGCCTGGCTGTCTTCGTCATAGTTGAGATCGAGGATCTCCTGGTTTCGATAAATACCGACTGAGATAGCCGCGACCGGTTCCTTCAAGAGGATTTCGCGAATCATGCGCTGCTTGATCATGTAGCGCATCGCGTCGTACGTCGCGATGTACGCACCCGTGATCGCGGCGCAGCGGGTCCCGCCGTCAGCTTGGATCGCATCGCAGTCCAGAGTGATCGTCCGCTCGCCCATTCGCTCCATATCCACCACCGCACGCATGCACCGGCCGATAAGGCGCTGAATCTCCATGTTGCGGCCGTTGGGCTTCATGAGATCTCGCTGGTTACGCTGCCGGCCAGATCGGGGCAGCATGGAGTACTCTGCGGTCAGCCAGCCGCTTCCCTTGTTCTTCATGAACGGAGGAACTCGGTCCTCGACGGTAGCCGTGACCTGCATGTGCGTGTCCCCGATCTTGATCAGGCAGGAGCCTTCCGCGAACTTGGCGACGTTGCGTTCGATGACGAGGGGTCGGAGTTGGTCGGGTTGTCGACCGTCGGGGCGCATGGCTCCTAGGGTACCGGGTGAGGCGTTACGGGTGCAGGGCAGGGTGCTTGTAGTGGCAAAGGAGCGGGGGTTTTAGCCCGCATTCGGGCACTGCCCTTTAGCCTAAGAGAGCCGACTTAAGTCGGGCCAGCCAGGCGCTGGCTAAAAGCCTGCGCTCCGACGGCACGTTCAAACAAGCGCTACGATCTTTTCGATAACCTCGTCGATCGTCAGGCCACCGGTCTCGATAATCGTCGCTCCCTCCGCCACCATCAGGGGGCTATCGTCGCGGGTGATATCCCGGTGATCGCGATTCTCGATCTGCTGGCGAACGTCCTCGAAGCCGCCATGGCCGATTCCCTTAATCTCCATTTCGACATGCCGCCTCTTCGCGCGCTCTTCCAGCGAAGCCGTCAAATACACTTTCACATCAGCATTGGGAGCCACAACCGTGGTCACATCGCGACCCTCCAGGGTGTAGCCGCCCTTCGAGACCAGAGCCTGCTGTTGCTCGACAAGCACCCTCCGGACCGTGGAGTGGGCGCTGATCGCACTCGCCATCTCCCCGATCTCTCCCGTCCGAATGTCGGAGGTGACTTCCTCGCCGTCGAGAAAAACCGGCTGGGGATCGCCGTGGCCAAAGCTGATCGCCATGCAGTGCCCGAGCTCGGCTATGGCTTCTCCCTGCGATGGTCCGATTCCCTTCCTTTGGGCCGCCAGCGCCAAGGCTCGGTACATTGCGCCGGTGTCCAGGTAGCTCAAGTCGAGTCTCTTGGCCAACGCTTTCGCGACGGTGCTCTTCCCTGCGCCGGCGGGTCCGTCTATGGCAATGACTAGATTAGAAATGGGCAAGTCTCCTCAAAGTTTCTTCAAAGTCGGGATAACTCGTGGTAATTGAGTCGGCCCCATCGATCGTGGTCGTTCCTTCCGCGATGAGCCCAGCGATCGCAAAGGACATCGCGATGCGATGATCGTGCTGGGCGTCGACAGAAATCCCGCTTAAGGGCGTGGGACCGGTTATCGCCATGCCGTCGTCGAATGTCTCCACTTGCGCACCCATACGACGCAGGCCCGCCGCCATCACCTCGATACGGTCGGACTCTTTGACACGGAGCTCGGCCGCGTCCTTCACGACACACGTCCCTTCACACTGAGTTGCGAGGACGGCAAGGATAGGAATCTCGTCGATCAACATCGGCACTAGGTCGCCCTCGATCTCGAAGGGCTTAGACCCGTTCGTACGGCGAATCGAAATGTCGGCGACGGGCTCCCCAAGCTCTTTCCTTTCATTCTGCAATTCGACTTCGAGTCCCGCCCTCGACAAGACGTGAAGTAGCCCGGTGCGCGTCGGATTGACGCCGACTCCCTGTGCCAACACCGGTTCAGCGGAAGGGAGAAGGCATGCCGCAACCATCAGAAAAGCCGCGGACGATATGTCTCCCGGGACGGTGAATTCGAATGGGTTGACGGGGCCGGGCGACAAAACTACGCCGTTCCGGCTCTTAAGATGCTGCACCCGCTCGATGTGGGGATTCGACATGCCCGGCTCGTCCAGTTTCATTTCGCTGGCAAGCCAGATGTCGACGCCAAGGGCGCGAAGCATCCTCTCGGTGTGATCGCGGCTCTTGACCGGTTCGGTTACCGAGGTCGCACCGTCCGCACGGAGCCCCGCGAGAAGAGCGCTACTCTTGATCTGAGCGCTGGCTACCGGGCTGTCGTAATCGATTCCCTTGAGGCTGCCGCCCTTGATCCGGAGTGGCGGTGTGTCTCCCTCTAGCATGGCTCCCATCCTGCGAAGGGGTTCCGCGATGCGCTTCATCGGGCGTCGGCTCAGGCTTGCGTCACCGATCATCGTCACATCCAGGGGGCGGGAGGCGAGTAGGCCGGCCAATAGCCGCATCGTCGTGCCCGAATTGCCGCAATCCAAAGGCGAATCGGGCTGGATCCACTCGCTCGGGGGGACGAGTCGGATTTCGCTCGGGGACAGCCATTCAGATTTGAGTCCAAGTTGGGAGAGGATCCGCAGTGTGGCTTCGCAATCCTCGCCGCGTAGGGGCATTCGGACCACGGATGGCGCTGTGGCGATGGCGCCGAACATGTGCGCTCGGTGAGTCAGCGACTTGTCGGAGGGAGCGCGGAAAGTGCCACCGATCGATCTCGCACGCTCGATCGTAAGGCGGCCTCCGGTCATAGTTTGCAGTTTACTTTGGGGGCATTCGCCATTGGCTCGGACGAAGCCTCACGCTCCAATCGCTTCTCGGCTGCTGGCGATTCAAGTCCGGCTCGGTCGAAGGCGACAACCGCGATCTTCGTTGCGCCTTCAGGTGGGGCAATCGTGAACTCGGACGTGCAAAACCAGGGCGTCCATCGCCCGTTTTGTAACATGGAAACCGCGAAGAGGTGGCAAATCGACCGCCATGAGACTCGATCCGGCCCTATTTCCTCCAGTTCCGGCTTTTCGGGTGCATGGCGGCTAAGCCAAGGCGAAGGCGGAACGAAGGCCTGCGTCGCGTACGGCCCCCGAAGGAGCGCTTCGTCGATGCCGCCGCTGTCCAGAATCATCGCTTTCATGCTGAACTGTACGACCCCGCCGGATTCTTTCGAGAGGCCGATTTGGTTGACGACCTCTGAAGCCTGCCACTTCGGCGAACCGTCGAAGAGACGGCTGGAGTATAGACCCGGCCAGAGATGGCGGTGGGCTGAGTTTGATTCCGTCCACCACTGGAGCAGCACCGGGAAAGCCTGGGGAGTCTGTTTGATCGGCCAATAGAGCTGAGGGGCGAAGTAGTCGCACCAGCCGTTCTGAAACCATCTAAGAGCGTCGGCGTACAGGTCCGCATACTGGTCGACGTTCGCCATGATCGTCGGCGGAACTCCGGGACGGTAAATGCCGAAGGGCGATATCCCAAACTTCACCCAGCGCTTCTGCTTTTTGATCGCGGCGTACAGCTTCTCGATGAAGTCGTCCACGTTGGCGCGCCGCCAATCTCCTCTCGTCATCCGGCCTCCATTCCGAACATAGCGACCCCAGCTATCGCCGTCGGGAAAGTCGAGATACTGCCCGGTCTTCGGGTCCTTCTCGCGGTAGGGGTAGAAATAGTCGTCGATGTGAACGCCGTCTATGTCGTAACGCTTAACGACGTCGAGGATTACCTTTAGCGTCTGGTTCTGGACCGCCTGCTCGCCCGGATCCATCCAGAGATACGGGCCGTATTTCTTGACGAACGCGGGATGGGCCTTAGAGATATGGTTGGGCGCGCTGTTTCCCTTTTGTGCAGGGTGGCGGGCTCGATAGGGGTTGAACCAGGCGTGCAGCTCCAGCCCGCGCTTGTGGGCTTCCGTCACGGCGAACTCCAGGGGATCCCAACTTGGGCTTGGAGCTCTTCCCTGCTGCCCGGTCAGGTACTCCGACCACGGCTCGATTTTCGACGGATACAGTGCATCCGCGCTCGGACGAACCTGAAAGACGATCGCGTTCAGGTGAAGAGATTGCGCCTTGTCGAGGATCGTGAGCATCTCCCGCTGCTGCTGATTGGTCGACAAGTCACGTCGAGAGGGCCAGTCGATGTTGTCTACCGTCGCAACCCACACGCCTCGGAATTCGCGCGGAATTGGGGGAAGCGAAGGGCGCTGGTGCGAAATGGCGAGAACCGCCAACAGAGAAAGGCTAATCCCCACGCTTCATTATGGACACCGCTGGTAGGATCGTTGGATGTCCAACCGAGAGCATGCGAGCATCCGCGAGTTCCACGCCGAATTTGGCGGTGTAAAACTGCCCTTCGGCCTTGAACTCGACCGGGTTGCCGTCTCCGGCCATGGGGTTGGGATTCAGCGCGAGCCGTTCGCCATTGAAGTCGAGGAACCCGGCACGCTGGAAGCTACGGTGACCGATCTAGGTTTGCAGGCATTCCTAGAAAAGAAGGCAGCGGGCGGGCTCCGCGACTTCTTCGTGCAACTTAGCGAAGGCGAAGTTCACGTCCACGCGACGGCGCGGATGATCGTGGAGATTCGGGCAGTTGCGATCTGCACTTTGGACATCGTCGATGGCACCCAGCTCTTCGTCCGGCTGAAGAAAGTAGACGTTCTCGGGGTCGGCGCTCGGGGTCTCGTTCAGAAGCACCTGGATGAGATAAATCCGGTGCTCGACGTGGCCGACCTTCCCGTTTCCGCAACCTTGACTGCGGTCGAAGTTGGCGGCGGAAAAATCGTGATCCGCGGGACGGTCGCTCCGAAAAAGAGTTAGCATAGAGCCATGAAGTGGCCCGGCTGGATTCGCAATCTCTGTTTGCTCGGTTTCGTCGCCGCATCGGTCTTGGCGATCGCGCAGGGCACAGGCGGGCTGTTCAAAGACGGACTTCCCAAGTCTAAAATCGCGATTAAAGACTTACCGGACGACTACCAGGCCGTCTCAATCAGGACGGCTTCCGATGCGTCCCTCTTTGGCGAAATGTTCAGCAGTCCGATGGGACTGATAATGATGTACGGATCGATAGGCGGCGGCAACGGCAACTCCCAGCAGGGGCAGGTTATGCGCCTCCTCGACGCTTCCGCCATTTCATTCACAAAGGGTGAAACGACCGAGGTTCAAGGGGCCAAGTTCTTGATCACCTACAAGATCGAATTGAACGTTGCGGAAACGCAATCCATGATGGAGAACCACTCAGAGCCTTTGATGGAGCTGGTGCTGGTGCGATTCGACACGATCAAGGCACTTGCTCCTAAGCCAGACTTTACGAAGGCAACCCTGAGCGGTCTTTTCGGACCTACGCCGGTGGAAGTTCGGTCGATGGCCGCGAATAGGGCCTCCACGCTGAGCAACTTCAAACAGAGCGCCACCGCTATGATTATTTACAGCACGGACTACGACGACGAGATTCCGTATGTCCAGGACACGAAGAGCGCCCTTGCCGTCTTAGCGCCGTACGCGAAGAACAAAGAGACATTCAAAACTTACAACCCTCTGGGTTCAGAGATTCGCTTGAATATGGCCGTTTCTGGGGTGAATAACGCAGCTATCCCGGCACCCGCCGAAACGCCACTCTTCTACGAGAGCACCGCTTGGCCGGATGGAACACGCTGCGTTTCGTTCTGCGACTCCCACGCCAGGTTTGTGGATTCCGAGGAGTGGTCCCGTTTGCAGCCAGCGTTACACGTGAGGCTCCCGCGGAAAGGCAAACCGCTTCCCCCGCTATATTGGAAGCAACTGCACTACGATGACACGCCAAACCCTGGCAGCGCGCCGATACCGCCGAGAGTGGCCCCTCCCGCCCAGGCGGTACCCCCGCCCGACCGTGGCCGTAGCGTCCCTGGGTCGAACTAGTTGTTGCGCGCACCTCATGTGAACAACCGGGGGCGGAAGCTGATAACCCCAGCTATTTCGTTGCACTCGTGGGTCAAGTAAAATCGGGGTTCTGGGCGAGTGGCGGAATTGGTAGACGCGCTGGATTTAGGTTCCAGTCCTTCACGGGGTGAGAGTTCGAGTCTCTCCTTGCCCACCAAGCGATAGCGGGAGGCTGTCGCCAACTTTGATTTAATGGCAGGAAGCTCCGACCTCGACGTTGGAATCCGCGCGTTTCTTCAACTAGCGGTCATCCTGGTTGCTTGCCGCGGGATGGGTTGGATTGGCCCACAGTAAGGTCCACGGCGCTGCCTAGCCGCTAGGTAACCTGAGGGGCCGATGATCGACCGCTATTGCACCCCCGCCATGTCCGCGATTTGGTCGCGCGAAGCCAAGTACCGTGTGTGGCAGGAGGTCGAACTCGCGATCGTGGACGCGCACGTCGAGGAAGGAACCGTTGATTCCGCAGCACGGGACACCATTCGTTCCCGGGCGACCTTCACGCTCGAACGCTGCGACGAGCTGGAGCAGGAAACTCGGCATGACTTGATGGCCTTCGTGCGATGCCTGAGCGAGAACATCGGCGAAACCGGCCGGTTCGTTCACATGGGCGTAACGAGCTACGACGTGATCGACACGGCCCTTGGCATCATGCTTCGAGACTCGTGCGACGTGCTGCTCGCATCCGCTTCTCGGTTGTCAGTGCAAATCGCCCGACTCGCACGCGAGCATATCGAGACTCCCGAGATAGGAAGGACCCACGGCATTCACGCGGAGCCGATCACTTTCGGGTTCAAGTGCGCGAACTGGTACGCGGAACTGTCCCGCAACATCGAGCGCCTGAATGCCGTGCGGACAGATATCGCTGTTGGGAAGGTAAGCGGCGCGGTTGGCATTCACGCAATTACAACACCCAATCTCGAACGTCGAGTCTGCGCGAAGCTGGGACTCAAGCCCGACCCCGCGAGCACCCAGATCATCAACCGTGACCGCCATGCCAACTTCCTCAATTCGTTGGCACTTCTAGGGGCAGGTTTAGAGCGAATTGCGACCGAGTTGCGGAATTTGCAGCGGACGGAGATTTTGGAGGTTCAGGAGGCATTTACGAAGGGGCAGACTGGATCCAGCGCGATGCCGCACAAGCGCAATCCCTGGAATTCTGAGACGGTTTGCGGCCTTGCCCGGTTGTTGAGGGCGCACGCGCACGCGATGTTGGAATCGGTCTCGACCTGGCATGAGCGCGACCTCACGAACTCTTCGCTCGAGAGAATTGTGTTTCCCGATTCTTGCCATCTCGCGGACTTCATGTTGAACCGCTTGACTTCGATTCTTCAGGGGCTACAGGTCTTTCCGGATCGCATGCTTCAGAACTTGCGCATGATGGGGGATTTGGTATTCAGCGAGCACGTGATGATCGCGTTGATTGCCAAGGGCATGAGCCGAGAAGCTGCTTACAAAGTGGCGCAGAGAAATGCGGCCAAGGCTTGGGATGGCAAGGATTTCAAGCAGGAAGTCGCTACAGACTCCGACGTTTCAGCGATCCTCACTGCGGCGGAAATCGACGAATTATTCAGCCTGCCCCATCATCTTAGGTACGCCGGAGCTACCCTCACCGCTGTTGGCATCGTCTAGAGCCTCTGCAATCGCGGAAGCGCTGGCGTTGTCCGACACATCGCGCTGACGCTGGCTCCACACCACCTCGCCTGATTGGTCGATTACGAACGCTCCGCCAAGCTGCATCGGGTCGCTTTCTGGCCTCCCGGCCCCGTGCCGAGCCGCTACAAAGCTTCGCAAAATCACCTTCGGCGCAAAGACTTGTCCCAAGGTCGCGCGCCGCAAAGAAAAGGCCTCATAAAGCTTCCGATCGGGATCGCAGATGAAAGCCTGCGGCGCTTGGGCCTTGACGCGAAAGGCTTCCGCAACCTCCGGCGAGGCCATGCAAACAAAAACCACGTTCAACTCCGGCCTCCGTCGAAGCTGAGCCACATGCTTTCGACAGAAGATGCAGCCTAAATGACGCAGAAAGACAAGGGCCACCGGCCGCTCCCGGTAAACCGAAGCAAGCGGCACCTCTTCCCCCGTGCTCAACCTAACAATAACCGGAGGTACCCGCATGCCTCATTGTACAGCCGCCCAACATTCGTTGGAGCGCCGGGCACCGTCCGAGCCAAATGCCCCGAATTCACTAGAACGCGGGGCTCCGTCCAAGCAAAGGGGCGCTATCATGGGGACGTAATGTTCGGCATCCTGATCCCTTTCTGCTTCGCCTCGATGGCTTCCCCGCCCGTCGACCCGATCAACCCCGACCGCCCCGACGTCTCCGACGGCGCCGGCATCACCCCGAAGGGCAAACCGATCGCGGAACTCGGCTATCGCCAGACCCAATCCTCGGGCGTCGTCATCCGCCAATTCGGCGACTCGCCGCTCTTCCGCATCGGCCTCACCGACAACGTTGAGTTAAGACTCGTTCCGGGCGGCTACACCGATTTCCGCATCTTTGGCCAAAGCTTCACCGGCTGGGAAAGCAGCAACGTCGGATTCAAATGGCGTTTCCGGGAGGCCAAGAAGGGGCAGCCCGCTTTCGCCCTCGAAGGTGGCACAAGCCTACCGACGGGGAGCCGTTTCTTCCGTGAACCAGCCCTCCAACCCGGGCTGACCGCCATCGTAGACATGCCGATCGATGCGCAAAACGACCTCTCGGTGAACCTGGGTTACGCCCTTCTGAGAGACAATGGCCAGCAATTCGGTCAAACCGTCGTCAGCGCATCTCTCGGCCACCAAATGGCTAAGAGCCTTGGGTCCTTTGCCGAGCTCTACACCACCTTGGCCCCAAACAGCCACGGGGGCGACCGCCTCTTTGCCGACCTCGGTCTCACCTACCTGCTCACCGACAACGTCCAGCTTGACGCGTTCACGGGCTCGACGATCGATCGAAAGGAGCACCTATTCTTCTTCGGCGCTGGAGTGAGCTTCAGGTTCTAGGTGTTCTGGAGGCGATGCGCCTCCGCGATCCAGCCGCGAAGCTCCGAGTCCAGCTTCTGCCCCGCTGGAAAGTTGACTTCGTTGTGAAACCGCGCCTTCGAGACCTGCTCCGTCTTCACGATGCGAGGGCCCTCGAGCGTTCTCGCTAGTACGATGATCAACCGCAGGCCCTCTTTCCGTGTCTGAATCCCTAGAAAAGCCGCTGCACCGGAGACGAGCAGAAGCGAGCCCTTCTTCTCCTGTACCTTCACGCCCCCCAATTCCTCAAAAAGCGGCATCAGTCGCTCGTAGGCTTCGGTGGCAGTCTCGGACTCGGCGATCAATTCAGGCAAAGCAGCGCTCATTACGAATCATCTTACGATAAAGTTCGAACCTGGACGTAGGGGTGATTCCCGCGTTGCCATCGTCGGCGTTGGTGGAAATCCCGGGCGGTTGTTGTGTCGTTAGCCCTGGATCTTTCCGCAGCGCAACTTCGCCGTCGCTCGTTCTCCGTTCAGGTCAGGCTGGCGTCGAGGGGTGTGGGTGCTGAGTCCCGCACCCCGCGTCCCGGCGACTAGGGCTTCTTCACCGTCGCCAAGTAAGCCGTGAGTTCCTCATCCGTAGAAGGAACTTTGATCTCGCCCGACACGATCTTGCCCTTGATCTCGTCGAGCTTCGCCTTCGCATCGGGCGGAAGTTTGTCTTGGGTGAACTTCATCTCCGATAGGCCAACTCCGTTCGACTTCAGATCGTAAATAACCGTCCCGCCCTTGAACTTACCGTCCTTTACGTCCTTGATCGTGCTGAACACGCTCTCGTCCACGTGCTTGATCATGCTGGTGAGCACGAAGCCCTCGGCCAAGCCGTCCTGATCGCTGTCCACGCCGATCGCGAGCTTGCCTTGCTCCTTCGCAGCCGTGATCACGCCCTGCCCCGCGCGGCCCGCCGCGTGGTAAACGATGTCCGCGCCCTGGCCGAACAGAATGTTCGCGTCGCTCTTTCCCGAATCGACGTTGTCCCAGTTACCCGTATACTTCGGCGGCAACACTTCGATCGTCGGCTTCGCGAGCGTCGCGCCTGCCACATAACCGGCATAAAACTTCTTGATGAGCGGAATGTCCATCCCGCCCACGAACCCGAGCTTGCCCGTCTTGGAAGTCATCGCCGCCAGATAGCCCGCCAGGAAACTCCCCTCCTGCTCGTTAAACTTCAGACATCGCACATTCGGCGCATCCACCGTCCCGTCCACGATCGCGAAATTCACCTTCGGATACTTCGCCGCGACCTTCTTCAGGGCCGTCTCCTGGGTGATGCCGATTGCGAAGATAATGTCGCGCCCGCGCTCCGCCAAGGCGGTCAAATTTGGTTCGAAGTCCTTCGTCGACTTACTGTCGACGTGCTGGATGTCTGCGCCCAGATCAGCTTTGGCCTTCTCAGCTCCACGGTTCGCGCTGTCGTTGAAAGACCCGTCGCCCAGTCCGCCCGAATCGAAAACGATTCCGACCTTCACGCCCTTTCCTTCGCCGGAACTGCCGCCCGACCCGCCGGTCGATGTGTTGGCCTGCTCGCCACCTGAGCAGCCCACAAGGGCAATCGTCGCGAGGCCCGCGAGGGCCAAATTCTTAATAGTCAAAGCTCAATTCCTCCGTATGTACCGCTGAGCCCACAGACCCGGAAGCCCCGGATCGGACGCGAAAAGGTAAACTAGCGCATTATGGCCCGTCCCGGAAGATCGGGACGCCATCCCCCTCTTTTCAGGAGCCCCGTTTGATCACGATCCAACTTACCAAACTTGAAACCGCCCTCGATCAGGTCCGCAAGACCTACCCCAAGCTCAAGCCCGCCGATGCCGCCCTCGTCACGTCGGCCCTAACCTTGGCTGGCCGACACGCCCAGGCGATCTACGATGAGCAGCACTACACTTGGCCAGAGGAATACGAAGAGCTAACCAAGGCGATGGTGAGCCAGTTGGAACTCGTCAATGAAGGGATCGAGACCACCAAAAAGGTGGTTAAGAACGCGCCGGAAGAGGAGCCTGTGGTCGTCAACCTTGGCCTCGCCCCGAACATCGCCGCCGGCGAGAAGTTTCTCGGCGACCGAAACGACCTCAAGACTCTGATGAGCGACATCCTCCAGAGCGGAGTTGAGTTCGCCTACGCCGGAACCGACATCGGATGGCAATGGGCTCTCGACCGAGCCAACTGGACCACCATCAGCGGTGGAGAGCTAAGCCGTAGAATCAAAATCAAAGCGACCTTCACGGAGGGTGCCGTCGGCACCGAGTTAGGCACCGGTGGCCCCAAGAAGCGTCCGTCAAAAGCCAAAGCCGCTGTGGCGGCAGCGGCAGCGGCAGCGGCCGAAGTGGAAGCGACCGAGCCCGAAGTAGAGCCGGAAGCCGGAGCGGATCCGGAAGCCGAAGCGGAAACGCCAGCCGCCGAATAGTCTCGCGCGCTTAAATCAGTGTAAGGCGCCTTATCTATTGAACCCAGAGTACCTCCGCCACTCGTGTCCCTGAAAAGCTATATAGTTCGAACAGAGACTAGCGTCCGATAGGGACGGCTCCAATCGGCCCTCTGGGGCCAAAACCCGGAAAGAGCCTCAACCCAAAATAGGTCCGCGCCGCTCGTAGGCGGATGTCGCCAAGGCATCCCAATCCACCTTCCGGGGCTGCGGCAACGACACGCTCTCCCCTGTAACTATCGCGAAGGCCTCCGCCGCTCGCACGTCCGTCCAATTCGAAAACAGGGCGTAAGCCTCCGTCCCGATCCCTCCAATCTGAGCGGCCCGCAGTCGGGCCGACTGCTCTGCATAAGCGAGCATCAACAGGTCAGAGGAAGCCCCGATACGAATCTGATCCGCAGGCGCCGTAGCGATCGCCCTTCCCGCCAGCTCCGACACATAAGAATCCCCGACCGCTGAAGTAGAACCCACGCGCCGCATCAGCCGATCCGCCATGAACAACCGGTTGATCTCGTTTGTCCCTTCGTAAATTCGCGAAACCCGCGCGTCGCGATAATGCCGCGCGATGAGAAACTCTTCGGTGAACCCGTACCCGCCATAAACTTGGATCGCGTCGTCGACGATCGCCGCCTCCGCCTCCGTGGTGAACACCTTGCAGGCGCTGCACTCGACCGCGAATTCCTCCGCCGCCTTCCGATTCCCATCGATCACCGAAGCAGCAGCGGCATCCGGACTCAACTCCCCGACATAGGAGGCAAACGCCGAGTCGATCAAGGCTCCGGTCCGGTAAGTCATCGACTCGGCCGCGAAATACAGCGCCAACATGTGGGCGAACTTCTGGCGGATCAGCCCGAATTCGGAAATAGCCCTCCCAAACTGCTTCCGGTCCAGCGCGTAGCCCGCCGCCAGCCCGATGGCGTCCCGGGCCGGACCCATCGACATCGAGCTCAGCTT
>JBBSFL010000061.1:0-12697 GCA_038238735.1 Fimbriimonadales bacterium
ATTCTCGACCGACAGTTCGACGATCATGGGACGCTTACCATTGTGACGGTTCGACACGGCCGTTTGCGGCGGCTGTAGACTCCGGTTCGTGGATGTGGTTATTCGACGATGGGAGGATTTCGACTCGGCCGAGGAGCTGACCGAGTTGCTCCACCGGGCCTACGCACGGTGGGGCGAAAAAGGCGTTTTCTTCGTTGCGGTCGATCAAACGGTTGCAACCACGATCGGCCGTCTTGCCGACTCCTTTACTTTCGTTGCGGTGGTAGACGATCGTTTGGCCGGCGTGATCACCCTTTACGATGGGCCGCGCAAGTACAGTCCCGTCTACTACGGGCGCGACGGAGTTTGGTTTTTTGGGCAGTTCGCGGTGGAGCCTTCGCTACAGGGAACGGGCCTCGGCTGGCGTTTGATGCAGGCGGCCGAGAAGTTTGCCCTGGAACAGGGAGGTACTGAGATCGCTTGCGACACGAGGAACGGAGCCGTCGAGCTAGTCGAGTACTACGAGCGGTGTGGCTATCGGCAGGTCGAGACGCACGGATGGCCGTTCACGAGCGATCTGAGCATCGTCTTGGCGAAGCGGCTATTGGGCGGGCCCGATTAATCTTTGAAGCCAGGAAGGCGGCGGCCCTTGTAGTAACCGTCGGGCGTCGCGTTGTGGTTGAGCCGGAATGGCTCCCCTCCGACCTGCTTGTTGATGACGATCGGTGGCAGTTCGGCGACGTAATTCGTGCGGCGCAAGGCGGTTCGCTGGTGGCTATGGCGGCGCTTGGGATTTGGCATTTACTTCTTCTCTCGGTGCAGCGTGTGCTTGCGCAGCCGCGGGTTGTACTTCATAAGCTCCAAGCGCTCCGTCGTGTTGCGCTTGTTCTTGGTCGTCGTGTAGTAATTCTTCCCGTCTTCGGTACAGACGACTCGAATGATTTCGCGGGCTTCGCTCTTCTTCGCCATGAGATCCTCGTTCAAAGCCCCCGATGCGGGACAGCCTGAGGATTATGAACGAATCGGTTGGGGAATGGCAAGGGGCTCCCTATTGGGGGGCAGGGGGCGTGAGTGGAATTTGGAGTTTGGAAATCGGGAATCGGAAATTCGGAAGGGGGGGGGTAGATGCCCCAAGTTAACTCGTCAACGTCCGATTCCATCAGCTCCATACGTGAGTTATCGACGTCACCCGATCCCCATCAGCCCCTTCACCACTTCGGGTATAGTTTTCCTTCGCGCCCGGCACGCTGCCTGGCCAGGAAAAGAAGATGGCGAAGATCTGTCAGGTTAGCGGTAAGAAGGGTAACACGTCGGCCAAGTTCATTCGGAACACCCACTCCCAAGGCTGGAAGTACAAGGCGCCGCACAAGAATCGAATTCAGCATGCCAATCTTCAGACCGTGAAGGTCAAGACCGCTCACGGGGTCCATACGATCACCGTCTGCACTTCGGTCTTGAAGAGCGCCGAATTCAACGCTGTGCTCTGCGGCATCCGCCCGGTCCCGAAGGCTTGGCTGAAGAAAGCGACCTACGGCATTTAGTTTAACAAAGAGAAGCCGGAGCGAATTTCTTCGCTCCGGCTTTTTTGTGGCTGCGGGTGGAAACCCCGCGCTGCTTTCCGAACTCACACACCGGCTAGGGCCGCGTGGTGCTCGTAGTGCTCGCTTGCCGCTTGAGTCAGTGTGGTGAAGTGCGCGCCCTTGTCCCGGAAGTAGCGGATCGTCTTCCGCAGATCCTCCACCGAGTCGTGGTAATCGCGTAGACCGAGGCAGATGACTTCGCGGTCAGCGTTCGCCTCGAAGAGGGGCATGAGGTGGTCGAAGCCTCGGTCGAGATAGCCGTACTCGCCTTCGTGGGTGGCGACCGGGATGTGTAGGACCTTGTTGTTGCCTTCCTTCACGAGGCTGTCGGAGGAACTGTGATACGGGTTGGTCGGAGCATCGTGCCAGTCGACGAACATCTTATAGCTCGCGTTCGGAATCGGGGTCGAGTCGACCAGGATCCCCATCTCTTCGAGGTAGGGAATGTCCGAAGGAATGAGGGCGAAGCACCCGGCCCGGAATGCGGTGGCCTTGATCATGTGCGACTTGAGGGTGTCTTTCGCGACCCAGAGGATATTGCCCCGCTCTTTTGCGTCCTCGACATAGCCCCGCTCGTTCTCGAAATTAACCTTCATCCCCATCTCATGCCAATTGGGGATTTTGTGAATGAACTCGTGATAGTAGAGGTTCGTATTCGCGCTGGGGTCCTTCAGGCTTACGTGGATGAGCCACGTGGCAGGCACGAATTCCTGCTCCATTACGCGGATGAACTCCGCCGTATAGCATCGATCGTGCATCGCGCCTTCGCAATCAACCGTCAAGACAACATTTGGCATGCTTCTAATCTCCTTGAGTCACGTGGACAGTGTTTTGGGTCGCAGTCAGCGTGTAGCGTCGTCCAAGGACGCTGAAGTTTTTGAACTTCACGCTCTTCCAAGCTGGGGGAAGGTGGGGTTTAACGCTCAACCAGTAACCGCCATTCAGGGGCAAAGACCACGCCGCCCCGTCTTGCTTCCTCCAGTCTAATCGAAAACCTAGGAATCCGTACACGACGCTTTGCAAACTTCCCGCGGCCCCGGTGGTGAAGTAGGCGGTGTCTTTGCTGCGCTTTTCGCTGAACAGCATTAATGGATGGGCGGTGAAAGGCTGCCAAGAGTTCCGCCAGGCTTCGTAGGCCTTGTCTTTCTCCCCGAGCCGGGACCAGACGATGGAGTGGACCGAGTCGGTCATCGCAGGCCCGTTCTTGATGACCTTGTCGGCAAAGCGGTCCATCATTGCTTTCGCTTGTTTCTCAGCGGGCGGGTATTCGAGGGGATAGATTGCCAGCACAGCGGCGGCCTGTTTGTAGCTCTTCACGGTGTCGCCGTCATAGGTTAGGAACGACTTGTCGTCGTGGGGGAGCTTGTAGTCTCGGCGGTCGCTTCGAGTTGCGTCGGCAACCCATTTGCCGCCGTTTTTCGCCCATTGGGCCAGGAGGTTCGTGTACAGATCGTTATCGCCGGTGTGGCTCTCGTCGGGCGACATCGTGCCCTTGATCTCGAATTGCTGGTTGCTATTAAGTTCGCGGCGGGCGGACCAGAACTCGTCGGTCTCATTCACGACCCTTTGAAAGGCGCTTTCCTGAACGAGGCCGAGGGCTCTGGCTTGACCAAGGCTGAATGCGACGTCGCCCGTGATGTGGTGCTCCCATTTCGAGGGGCCGGGGACGGTCTCTTTGCCGCTCACGCTCGATTCCCAGGGAAACATCGCGCCGTGCGAGGGGTTCCCTTGCAGGTCCTCGATGCGTCCGATAGGTTCGCCGCCGGTGGGACGGCCCGCGTTTAGCCAAGCGTTGTAGTTGTCCTCGGCGGCCTTGATTCGGGCTACTCGGTAGTCGGAAATCGCTTTAGCTGCGGGCGGGTCGATAAGGCAAAGTGCGGGGAACACCCAGATATCGGCGTCCCAGAATACGTGCCCGAAGTAAGTCGCATCGCTGAGACCGAAGGGCGAGACCGCCATCTTGCTCAGCGGCGAGATGGCCGATCGCAGGTAGAAGAGGAAGGAGTGGACCGCCTGCTGATCTTCGACAGGACCGTCGATCTCGATGTCGGTCTTCCACCGCTCGGTCCACTTCTTAGTCGAACTTGTTGCAATTTCATCCCATGAAACTTGTTCGCTGTTAAACGGCGTCTCGCGGATTACGCGCTCGATGTGGAAAGCCTTGCCTGCCTGCAGCCGATGCGACACTTCGGCGCTATCCCCGAAAGTATTGGATTCTCCGACCCCCGGCGGGGAGTCGAAAACAGAGCTTGTCGAAAACCGCTGAGAGATGCGGTGGCCCCCTCCTTGCGTTCGATGGAAGTGGAGCGGCAGGTCGCGATCAGCCTTGATTTCCCATCGATCCGCGAAGCGCGACATGCTTGGATCCATGACCATCCAGGTGGCGACGGAGACATGGCTGCCGTCAACCTCCTGATTCCAACCCGTCATCAGAGTGCCTGTGCGCATGTCCAGCGACTGCATGTACCCTCGCCCCTGCGCCGGGTCGAGCGGGGTGGCGTGCTCGCCCGCCGTCCATTGCCCGGCAAGCGGATTGGCCAGCGGACGAATTTTCTCCTCGCCCTGCGGGTCGTACTCTTCGATTGCGAAAAATCCGTTGTCCATGCCGGTACCGTCGCGGCCGATGCGGATTCCGATCAGCCCGTTACACAGCAAGGCAGGGGTTTTGACGCTCGGATCGACCCAACTCAAGATCCATGGGTCCACCGGGCGTTTGGCGGATTCTCCCGCCACCGGATGCAATTTTTCCCCGCTCGAACAACCCGCTAAAGCGGAGGCAAAAAGAAGCGCCAAGGCCATTCGCATTTCCGGATGGTACCGAGGCAGCAGGGTTGACCTTCAAATGGGCGCGGGTCTCGGCCGCATTTGGAGGCCGACTTCAGTAGTCCATCAAGCTAGGCCAGAATTTCTGGCTCGATACTGAACCGAGGAAGTTCCAGAACTTAGCGGCGGGACGCCGGCGGTCCCAGCTATCGCTCTACTGCTTGGAGGCAAGCTTTTGGAAAAGCCCGTTCAAGTCCGCCGCGGAAATTGGGATCTCGTAGTCCATCCACCAAAAAACGAGCGACATCAAGGCGCCAACCAATAACTGGACTCTGGCTTCTTCAGGGAGCGTTGCCGGATTCGAGTTCAGATCGGCGCGGAAGAGATCCGCGAGCATTCGCCGAAAGTGGCGCTCGACGATCGGGCCGCTCTCTCTCCGCCGATCAGAGCGAGATAGACGTGCCGGCTTGCGCCGACATGTTCGAGGAAAAACAGCACGAAGCTGAGTTCTCCCCTGGCAACGCCTTGCTCAGACAAAATTCGATTCCAGTGGTGCCGCAGGGCGCCGTGCAAATTGTCGATGCTGCCCTTTAGCAACGCTTCCTTGTCCCGATAGTGGGCGTAGAAGGTGGAACGCGCGACTCCGGCGCGATCCAGGATTTGTTGGGCGGTAACAGATTGGTAGTCGCCCTCGACCGACAGGTCGATGAGTGCACTCTGGAGGAGTTGCCGAGTTCGCGAAATCCGGCGGTCCATTGGTATCACGGTTTCACATAGTACAAAGCACGCCTCTTTGTCCGACAACGAACAATAGACTGACAATTGTTCTTACGGCGCAACGTTACCGAACAGTATGTTCGATAACGGCTAATGAAAAATCTTCCCTGCCTTGGTTTTGGCCTTGTGCTCTCCGGGTTCGCGGCGACCGCTCATGCCCACTTCATGTGGGGAATCCCCTCCGTCTCGGGCTCGAGCGTCTCTTTCGAGTTGGCGGAGTCGCCGGGTGACTCGGCCAAGCTCTTTGGCATCGATCGCGTGACCCTCGACGCGGACAGGGTGCATTTGTCCGGTGCAACCGTCGTTTCGAAGCCTGGCGGGATCAGCCTGCTTTACGGAGTTCACGGAGACTTCCTCGTGCTTTGGTCGGCCAAGGCCGCCTCGAATCTGGACGCGGCGGGAAAGCCCACCTGGTTGCCTCTCGACATCGTTCTGGTCAAGTCAAAGGGCCATCTGGTCGCAACGGTCAGAAAGAGTGGGCGCCCGGTCGGTGGGGCGACTTTTTACATCTTCAACCCAACTCAAAGGCCGCAGTTGAAGTCAAGACATCGGCGGGGGGCACGGTTGAAATCGCGATGCCCGGGCGCGGCATGTTGGCGCTTGCTGCCATCGCGGTCGACCCGGCCAGTGGCGACTACAAGGGCCAGCATTTCAAAGAAAAACGGGACTACGGCACCCTCTGCGTGCGCCTTTAGCGAGTGAAGCGGCGGCGCTGGGCGGTGATTACCTGGGTGTTCATGCCCGCCCAGTGCAACGCTCCGCCGAACCGGCCGTGCTCCATCTTGATGCACTTGTCGGCGACGACCTCGAGTCCGGCTTTCTCGGCTTTGTCGGCCGCTTCAAGATTCGCCAGCCTAAGCTGCATCCAAACCGCCCCCGCGCCGATCGCGATCGCATCGTCGACGATCGCCGCGGCCTCAGCGGGGGGCCGGAAGATATCGACGATATCGACATGAAACGGGATGTCCCGCACCGAAGGGTAGGCCATCTCTCCAAGGATCGTGCCGCCTTTGGGATGCACGGGAACCACCCGATAGCCCTCATCTTGAAGGTACGAGGCGACCATATTGCTTGCTTTGGTGCTCTCGGTAGACAGTCCAACGACGGCGATCGTCTTTGCCGAGCCCAGCAATTCTCGAATCGTCCGAGTGTTCTGAAACCGGTCGCGCTGCTCAACCGTGAAGCGTGAGTTCAGGCTGATATCGCAGGATGAGTTGGCCCCAAATTCGCTCACGATTTAAGTGTACTTGCCGCTCCAAGCGCTTGTTCGAGATCCCAAAGCAGGTCGTCCGTCGTTTCCAAACCAACTGACAATCGGATCATGCCTGGGCCGATGCCTCCGGCCAGAAGCTCTTTGTCCGAGAGTTGCTGATGCGTGGTCGACGCCGGGTGGATGACCAGGGATTTAGCGTCCCCTACGTTCGCCAAATGCGAAAACAACTGCAGAGCCTCGATAAATTTCTTGCCAGCCTCGCGTCCACCTTCGATTTCGAAAGAGAGAACTGCACCCGGCCCTGCAGGCAAATACTTGTGAGCTCGCTCGAAATGCGGATGGGAAGCTAAACCAGCGTAGTTCACCCTATCCACAGCCGGGTGTCCTTGGAGAAACTCGGCAACGGATCTTGCGTTGGCGACGTGACGGTCCATGCGAAGCGACAGCGTCTCCAATCCCTGCAGCAACAAGAAGGAATTGAACGGCGAGATGCAGGCACCGGTGTCGCGCACGGTTTCCGCGCGCAGTTTCATCAGGAATCCGTAGTGGCCGAACGTATCGTAAAACCGAAGGTCGTGGTAGGACGGCGACTTGCCCGCGATGGTGGGGAATGTGGAGAAATCGAATTCGCCGGAATCGACGACAGCGCCGCCGATCGACGTTCCGTGGCCTCCGATGAATTTGGTCGCGGAGTGGATCACGATCGTCGCACCCCAGTCGATCGGGCGGCACAGGTAGGGAGTGGCGAACGTATTGTCCACGATCAGGGGAATCTTGTGTTGGTTCGCGACGGCGGCCAGTCCCTCCAGGTCGGCGATCGCCCCGCCCGGATTGCCTATCGTCTCGACGAAGAGCGCCTTTGTATTCGGGGTTATAGCTTGCGCCCAGCGGTCCAGCTCGGCGAATTCCCCACTTCCAGGTTCCGGAGTTATGAACTTAACGTCGATCGACAGCTTCTTCAGGGTGTGGGTGAGCTGAGTCATGCTGCCCCCGTAGAGCTGCGACGAGGCAACAATCTCGTCGCCGGGCGAGCATAGTGTCATGAACACCCCGAACTGGGCCGCCATGCCGCTCGCAACCGCGACGGCCCCGGTTCCGTTTTCGAGGGAGGCGATGCGCTCCTCGAGGACGGCGGTTGTGGGATTGCTGATCCGGCTATAGATGTTGCCGTACTGCTTCAGCTCGAACAGATGCGCCGCCTCGTCCGTGTCGCCGAATACGTAAGAGGTGGTCTGGTAAATCGGAACCGCCCGAGCCCCAACGTAGGGGTCGGGAACCTGCCCTGCATGCAGCATGCGGGTTTCAAAGCCGAATTGACGGGACTTGCTCAAGGACTTAGTCTATCCGGCGACAGGATCGCGGCGGAGGGCGGATGAGCCATACGATGCCATGCCCGGGCGACCTGGAAGTTCGTTATCTCCCCGAGGATGAATGGTGGAATACTACGCCACCGACGTCAAGCACCCCGGCGCGATTGCCGACATTGTGGGCAAGTTGGAGCAGGCCAGGGGGTTTCTAGACGGATTAGTGCGCGGTATACGGGAGAGCTGCCTCAACTTTGCGGCAGTAAACTGCAATCCGCCCTTCCGCCGAGGACCTCCGCAATCGCTTTGGCGACATCGCCCTGCCTGGCCGCCGATGTCCAGCAGCGGCTTCTCGACTTCGTCCAAGCAGGCGGAAAGCTCCTCCTTTACGGCCGCATGCCGGAATTCGATCTCGACGGAAAGAAATGCACGATCTTGCTGGAAGCGATGGGAGTGATTCTGGGCCCTGTCCTGAATGCGAGCGGCCGTTTTCTCTCGGTGCAGCGACTGGATATTCCCGCTCAGCCGGAACTTGGGCGATGGGAGGTTCAGCTTTTCCATGCATCGAGGGGAACGGCTCTCTTGCGCGTTGTCGGAAGTTCGGACTTCGCCGGGGTAACGATCCCGGTCGGCAGCGGGCGAGCCACGATGATCACCACGGAAGTTAACCGCCACATGTTCTTGTGGGAGGCGCTCTTCGACCAGATGGGCGCAAGAGCGGCGGTAAAGCACGACCTCGCCATGGGCGGACTTCTCATCGATCGAATGCGCAATGTCCAGGGCGAGAGGTTCGTCAGTGTCATCAACCTCGATCAGGAGGAGAAGACCTTCAAGCTCTCGAGACTGGATCTCGCCATGACGATCGAGGGACGGAAGGCGAAGCTCCTGCCCATCGGTGTGCGGTTCGGCAAAGTCACCGTCCTGAAGGCGACAACGGAGATCGTCCGTCGGAGCGAGCACAGCTTGACCTTCCGAGGAACGCACGTTCCGGAGGAGATTCACCTAGAACTAGAGGCCGGGGCCGCAATCAAGGCAAAGCGGGTCGACCGTGGAGGAAGCCGGGCCGTCGTCAGAATCGCTGCCGGCGAGAAAGAGACGACGATTGTCTTCGGCTAGGGTTGATAAAGAGCGCACACCGCCCCCGCCGGATCCTTGATCACGCAGAAACGGGCCTCACCCATCCGTCGGGGACCGTCCAGGACCTCGCCACCCATCTCGAGGCAGCGGCGGCTGCTTTGGTCGACGCTTTCAACCACGATGTAGACAAGCCACTGCGCGGGCAGATTGGCATTGCTATCCACGGCTTGGCAGACTCCAGCGGCAGGCTGGTCAGAGTCCGGAGGCATCATGTTGTAGTCGCCCTCCTGCTCGCTCGATTCCCAACCCACGACCTGCTCGTAGAACTCGCGAACCGTCTCGACCTTGTCCGGGCTCACCGTCAAGTCCTGCCATCCAATCGTGCCCACCTTCATCTTGTGGCAAGTGTATCCGGCTATGTCGAGTCGGGCCGAAGCCCGTTAGATGGCGCGCTTCAACAGCCTTTGTTGGAAGCGATAGATCTTGCCTGTCTTCTTGCCCCGGACGGTGTACTGCATCTCGACCGGCATGCCGTCCCGAAGATCGATCGTCATCTTCATCGGCCCGACTCCTCGACAGTTCATCATGTCGATGCCATCGATTTCAAACACGGCTAACCACCCGGTTCGCCGGTTCTCAACCCCCTTAAGATGGAAGGTCGCGCTCGTACAGCCGCCCGTCGCGGTGACGGCGCCTGCCCAAGAATCGCCGGGCTGACCGCCCTCGTCACAAAACTGCCCGCGTAGATCCCCGCCTCCGCCAAGTAGGACATCACCTTCGGATCCCCCGGCTTCAGATCGAGGGGGCTCATCTCCCCGGAGCGATTGCAGAACTCGGTCCACGGCAAATCCACCGTCTGCCGACCGATGATCGCCTCCAAATCCTTCGTGCGATCCCTGCCGTCGATGGTGAGGCCAGTAAGGGCGATATGCATGATCACATCCCCGCCCTTCTTCCGAATGGCAATTCGCTCGTGCAACTCGCCATGCTCGTGCGAGGCTGGCCGCTCGATGCGCAGAACGTACTCGTAAGTGCTACCCGCAGCGGGTTGAAGCCGCAGAACCACCCCAGCGACTAGTAACAACATGCCGGCAATTACACCCCTTCCAGGCCGTCCGACTCTCACCGAAACCTTCAAGACGGCACAAACTGTAGGCTAACGAGTCCAAGTGCGACCAGGGGGATTGAGGCGCCGGTCGTGTAGGATAGAGGCATGGCCGCCCCCACCGCTGCCGCCGTATCCGGCGGAATCTCCCTCGACGACCTGCGCGCCTTCCAATCCGCATTCGAGGACACCCCCGCCTATCGGCAGGCGATGAACGCGGTCTGCACGGCGCCCGTCAACCAAGTTTCGCTGAACCGCCGGAAGACTGCGCTGATCGACCACAGCTTCAGCGTCCATCTCCCCGAAAACCCGGCAACCTCGCAGAAGAACAGCGGCCGCTGCTGGATGTTCGCTGCCCTGAACACCTTCCGCACGAAAGCTCAACTCAGCATGAACTTGGAGAGCTTCGAGCTGAGCCAGAACTACACGATGTTCTGGGACAAGCTGGAGAAGTCCAACTACTTCCTCGAGAATATCCTCAAGACGCTCGCCGAACCGGTGGGAAGCCGCCTGCTCAACTTCCTGCTCGCCAACCCGATCCAAGACGGCGGGCAGTGGGACATGTTCGTCAACGTCGTCGACAAGTACGGCGTCGTGCCGAAGTCGGTGATGCCCGAGACGGAGAGTTCGTCGGCCACCGGCCAGATGTGCCACCACGTCACCGCGAAGCTGCGCGAGTACAGCTGCCGCCTGCGCTCCGCCCACGAAGGCGGTGCCAAAGAATCCGCGCTAAGGAAGCAAAAGCAAACCTACATGGCTGAGGTCTACCGAATGCTCTGCGTGCACCTCGGCGAGCCGCCCAACGGCTTCAACTGGCAGTGGCGGGACAAGGACAAGGTCTTCCACCGCGCCGGCCAGATCACCCCCAAGGAGTTCTACGACAAGTACGTCGGAGTCAAGCTGAGCGACCTCGTGTGCCTCATCCACGACCCCCGCCCGGGCCATGACTTCAACCGAGCCTACACCGTCAAGTTCCTCGGCAACGTCGTCGGCGGACGCCCGACCGAGTACCTCAACGTCGAGCTCGACGTGATCAAGGCGGCGGCCATCCAGCAGCTCCAAGCGGGCGACTCCGTCTGGTTCGGCTGCGACGTGGGCAAATACCTCGAACGCGACCTCGGCGTGATGGACGGCGACCTGTTCGACTTCGAGCTCGTCTACGGCACCACCGAGGGCATGTCCAAGGCCGAGCGGCTCCAATACGGGCACTCCCAAATGACCCACGCGATGGTCTTCACCGGCGTCGATTTGGACGAGGCTGGCAAGTCGCGGAAGTGGCGAGTGGAGAACTCATGGTCCGACAAGCCGGGCAATAAGGGCTTCTTCCAGATGAGCGACCGCTGGTTCGACGAGTTCAACTACGAGGTCGTGGTAAGCAAGAACTTCGTCCCCGGCGACTCCCTCCGAGCCCTCGAACAGCCCCCCGTGGAACTCGAACCCTGGGATCCCATGGGAAGCCTAGCCTAAGAACGACGCCCTAAGAACGTCGCCCTAAGGCCGGTCCTAACGCCCTCACGCTCACGCCCCGTCCTAACGCCCCGTCCTCCCGCTGGTCGTCACCCCCCGTCCTAACGCCCGCCCCCGCCCTAACGCCGCGTCCTAACGCCCGCCCACCCGCCCCCCCCAATCCCGCACCAATCCTGCACCAATCCCGCACCAATCCTGCACCAACCTACAGAACAGCCCCCAACCCGCCAATCAAAAGGACATGGCCACCGCCCAAACCTCCGTCCTCCTCGAAGCCATGTCCGGAAGAGCCGGCCAAGCGATCTTCGTCCACGGCAAAAGAGGCACCGTCGTCCGGAATAAGCCGCGGGCCAAAATCAACCAAGACCCCAAATCCCGCCAAGCCCGCGCCAACGCGAAAACCGCCGCCGCTACCTGGCAAACCCTCGACGCCGCGGAAAACGCCGCCTGGCAAGCCTACGCCCAAACCGTCGAGAGGCAAAACCAACTAACGGGCCAAACCTACACCCTCACCGCCTACCATGCCTTCATGGCTCTCGCCACCAAGGTCCTCCAGATCGCCCAAGGCCTCAACCAAACCCCAAACATTCCACGAACCCCGCCCACCACGACGCTAACCCCGGAGCGCCAAACCTTCACCCTCGCCACCACCTCCGGACACTTAACCATCACCACCACCGACCCCAACACCTCCGACCACAGCACCGAGATCCTCCTCCAACCCCTCGCCAACTCCCACCGAAAACCGATCGAATCCCGCTACCGAAACGCCGCCTTTGCCACGTTCGGGAAGTCAGAAAGCGCCGTAACCATCCCCCTCCCCGCCGGAACCTATGCCCTCGCCCACCGTATAGTAAAACCCACCACCGGCCAACAATCCCCCCTAACCACCCTCGCCACCATAACCATTCCCTAGCCACCCGAGCCCGTCCTGAGGAATCCTTCCATGCAAGATGATTGTGTTGACGAAAATGCTGACCTGATCTCTAGCTTGTATGAGAGGTCAAGCATGGGCGCGTAAGCCAGGCAGGCAAGGAGGTTAAGCGCACCAGAGCCGTCAGTTGAGCGTGAAGCCCGGTGCTATGCTTGATCCAATGGCTGGAGCGGAACGATTACGACTTACGGACTACGAACAGCAGGAGGTTAGGCGGTACATCGACGCCAACAAGCCGCTCCCCGAGAAGTATCGCTTCCTGCTCTTCGAGGACAAGCGCGAGGTCGAACTGGTTTGGAACGGGAAGACCAACCAGGTCTGCAACCTCGTTCTCCCTTTTCAGACGATCGAGCACGTTGATGAGCCGCGAGAGGAGCAGCCGGACACGCAGCCGGGGCTGTTCGATGCTCGTGGGCGGCAGGAATCCGGCTGGACCAACAAACTCATCTGGGGCGACAACAAGCTCATCCTCTCCAGCTTAAAGAACGGCCCGCTGCG
>JBBSFL010000062.1:0-12618 GCA_038238735.1 Fimbriimonadales bacterium
CGATGCGCCAGGCTTGTGGAAGCCCGACACGTGCCCAATTTCTGGGCACCTACCACGTTTTTTAGCCGCGTCGGCGGCGGTGCCAAGTCGGAGGCTTCTTTGGCGTTTTCGTCGGGACGGTGCTGCCTTGGGACGGGGCTAGAGCGTTGACTTGGAGGAAGTCTTCGACATCGACCGACAGAAGGTACTTGCCGTCCGCGGTGAAGGCGAGAGGTGAGCTTGTTGCGCACTCGTTGTCCAACTTGCCTACCGGCAGCAGGGTTGCGGCGTCCCAGAGGCGAACCGTTCGATCCGAGGAGGAAGTCGCGATCAGCTTGCCGTTCGGCGAGAAGACCGCCTTGCGAACGAAGTCGTCATGGCCCTTGAGGATGCCGATCTTCTTGTATAGGACGGTGTCCCAGATGATCGCCTGGCCGTCGTTCCCGGCGGTTACCGCGCGCTTGCCGTCAGGGCTGTAGCTGACGTCGAAGACGCCGTGTGGCTGGCTCGTCGGGTTCACGTAAGCGAGGAAGTTAAGGAGCTTGGGGCCTTCGCCGGTCATGCGGTACATGCGGGCTCCGCCGGCCAACGTACCGACCAAGAGGCAATCGGACTTGGGCGAGAAGACTGCGCCGTACACGTTCATTCCCTTGCCGAGGATCGTGCCGGTTTTCTTCCCGGTGGTCACGTCCCACATATTGATGACGTCGTCGTTGCCGTCGCTCATTAGGGTCGAGCGCGAACTGTTGAAACTGAGTTTCTGGATACCGCGGATGTGGCCGATGATCGTCTTCAGCCTCTGTCCGTTTCGGGCGTTCCAGATGACGATCCGGGCAGATTCGTCGCCGGTGGCCAGGTATTCGCCGTCGGCGCTCCACGCGACTGCATAAGCCGGCTGAGTAAGGCCACCGAGAGTGCGAATAGTCTGATGGGTGCTGGCGTCCATGATTCGGACGCTGTCGTCCTCCATCGTCATCGCGAACTTCGAGCCATCAGGCGAGGCGGCGAAGGCGAGAGGGCGAAGCCCTTGGATCACCTTGCTGGTCATCGTTACGGTTGCGTGATTGAGGGCAGCCGAACCCTGGGCGCCGGACTGCATGAGCGCCATAGCGGCTAGCGTGAGCAAAGGCATATTTTTTTCGTTCCTCCGTGAACTACCGGAAGTGTAACGCGCAAAAGTGCATCGCGTCTCGTTTTCTTACGCTTGTGCCATCCCACCTGTGCCCGGCACCTATGTAAGAATGCGGATAACGATGAAGGCGCAGCGATGGACAGTCGACCGGTGGACCGTCGATTACGAAGACGGCCGTGAGCCCGTTACGGTTCCCCACGCATGGCGGCAGGACATGGACGTGCAGGACGAGGGACCGGTGACTTATCGAGTTAAGCTGAATCTTCCGCCCGAGCCCGCCCATCTGCTTTTCCATGGTGTATCGTACGCGGCTGAAGTGTCTGTGGATGGAGCCTTGCGCGTGTCGCATCGCGGGATTTGGGACGAATTCGAAGTGCCGCTGGACGATCTAGCCGGGCACCAGGTCGAGGTCGAGGTTCGGGTGGTGAAAAACGGGGGCAAGACCTATCCCGTCGGGTCCGTCGCGAGTGGGTTTATCCCCTACGTGCATTCGACCTTTGGGGGAATCTTCCGGGAAGTCGAGCTGATTTTGGAGCGGGCCTCGCAGCCGCGGGCTTGGAATCCTTCGTCGAGGCACCGAGTCGAGGGGCAGACCATCTTCCTGGAGGATCGGCTGTTTTATCCGCGAGGACTGTTGCATTGGGGCTGGTACCCCGAGCTAGGCCATCCGAATCCGCCGGAGGAGACCATCCGCCGCGAGGTGCGGAATGCGAAGCGGCTCGGCTTCAATCTGGTGAAGTTTTGCCTGTGGCTGCCGCCTCATCGCTATTTGGAGATCCTCCGCCAAGAGGACATGGAAGCCTGGATCGAGCTGCCGATCTGGATGCCGGCTGCCGATTCTGCTTGTCTGGTTCAGATTCAGGGAGAGGTCGAAGCGATCGTGCGGCAGTATCGGCATCACGACAACGTCCTCGCTTGGTCGATCGGGTGCGAGCTAGGGCGGTCAGTTTCGCCGGCGGTGCGTGAGCGACTTTGCCGGATGGTGAAGAACCTCACTCACGCGCCGCTGGTAGGGGACAGCTCGGGCGGGGCGGAGATGTACGGCGGTGACCTTCGCGAGTTCGGGGATTTCTACGACTACCACCCGTATTGCGATCTTCCTCTGTATGCGTCCGTGTTGGACGGGCTGGCGCTCGGGCCGCGAACTTCGAAGCCGGTGGTCTTGGGCGAGTTCAACGATGTCGATGTCCACCGAGATCTCGGAAAGGTGCACGACGAGATGCCGTTCTGGGCGTCGACGATGTCGGAGTTGAACCACAAGGGGGTGCGGTGGCTCCATGAGCTGCCTTCGCTCGTTTCGTCTTCACGGTTCGTTTCGGACTCGTTGGCGAACATGGCGCTGGTCGCCTCCAGCGTACGCAAGGCGGCTTTCGTTCGGAAGACGGTTCAGGAAAACGTGAGGGCTCGTGGCGACATCTCCGGTTACGTGGTGACCGGCTGGCGGGATACTCCGATCTCCTCGGCGGGCATCTTCGACGATTGGGGCCAAGCTCGGTTTTCCGAGCGGGAGATGGCGACCTGGAACGGGGAGGACTGCTTGTTCCTCATTCCATCGCGACGCCCGCCGTGGGTGAGCGGAGGCAACCGGCCGGGTTTGGTCGATCCACTGAACGTCTTCGCAGGGCCGCAGTGTTGGCGTGTCGGGATGCATTCCGAACGTGGCGGACCGGCGGGACTTCTTTGGCGTATTGTGAGCGGCGATGGGTTGGTGCTTGCCGAAGGCGGGAGTGAGCTCTCGAGCTTGGAGCCTTGCGTTCCCCGCGAGATCGGGGAGATCTTTTGGGAGGACGCGCGGCCGGGTGATTACACGCTGCAGGTCGAGGCAGGCGGGGCGCGGAACAGTTGGCCGGTTACCGTTGTGGCGCCTCTCGATCCAGGGTTCCTCGCGGATTGGGGCTTGTCCGATTGTCGGGGTGCATTTGGCGATTTGCTTCTTACGGGCGGTCGAAATCGGCTTGAAGTCGGCGCGCCCTCGGTTTTGACCGGTTCGGGCATTGCTTTTCTTCTGGACGAGGGCACTCTTGCCGCTCCGTTTTGGAGCGAGGCGGCGTTTGAGTTTGCCGACGAAGCGTTTTGGTCGGAGGTGCCGTTCGCGGAGAGGTGGTCCCTCCTTCTGCCGGTGTGCGGCGATCGGGTGATCGATGGCGAGTGGTTGCTCTCGTTTTTGCCAAAGGGCGCAACGGCGCAGGTTCTGATGAACCGGATCGACACACGGACTTACAGGGAGGCGTCGGCGCTGACGAGGATTGAGCTGCCGGACGGTGGTGTTTGGCTATTTACGACCTTGCGGCCGTTTGGCGGGCTGGGTTCGCAGCCCCCTTCGTTTATCGCGAATCCAGCGGGGGTGCTCTTGCTTTCTTCACTCGTCTCGCGTGTTGGGTCGGGTTCTGGGGCCGCTGGTTTAGCGGCTTCGCCAGAGACGGTGACGGCGTAGTGCGGCGGACCCCCCCAGCCAGCCCTCCCCCGAATTTCGATCATCTGCGGGAGTGGGTGCCCGGAATCGGGTTGCGTCGCCATTCTTCGCGCATGTGGGCCCTCCCACCTCACGGAGCGGGAGGGGAGGCCGATTGTAATCTCGGCGCACTCTCTACCTATGCCGGAGCGCCCCTATTGTCTCCGCAAAGGGCAGAACGGGACCTTTTCCGGAATCAGGGCAACGAGGGCATCGATCCTGGATCTTTAGCGAGCCGTCGTGCCGTTCTCCGATTTGCCGCCTTGGCACTTGCTGGCTGCTTTGCGCGGCCCCTACTAGCTCTTAATCCGCCGTCGCGATTCGAGGGGGATGACGTTCTTGGGCGGCTGCTGAGACTTGCTCATAAAGAGAAGTGGCGTTCGTTGCCGATCGGAGACCTCGTCGGCGCGGTTGGGTTGAACTTGGTCGGCACACCCTATGTGGCCGGGACCCTGGATACCGATGCTGAGGCGGAAGCCTGTTTCGTTTCGCTAACGGGGCTCGATTGCGTCACTTTTTATGAGGCCTGCCTGGGCTTTGCTCGGATGCTGAAACGGCTTTCCCCTCACCCGAGCGTGGCGATAGCCCGGCGGCAGTTGATGGCGGAGGTGCAGACGATGCGCTACCGGGGCGGGAAGGTGGATGGCTACCTGAGCCGCTTGCACTACGCAAGCGATTGGTTCTTCGACAACGATCGACGTAAAATCGTCCGGCTCATCACGAAATATCTGCCGGGTGCGGTGGCGATGGACAAGCCTTTGAACTTCATGAGCACGCATCCGGCCTCCTATGCTCAACTCAAGGCCCACCCCGACTTGGTTTTGAAGTTGGCGGCGATGGAGGTGGCGTGGTCGGCCCGAAAGCCTCAATACGTCCCGAATGTGGTCGTGCCGATGGTCGAATCTTTGCTCGAAACGGGCGACCTGATCGGGATCGCGACGAGCGCAGCGGGGCTGGATACTTCGCACACCGGCATCTGCTATCGCGATGAGACGGGGGCCCTGCGGATGCTTCATGCTTCGAGCGCCCATCACAAGGTGGAACTTGGACCTCGGCTCAGCGATTTTCTTGTCTCTGCGAAGAATGACATCGGGATTTTTGTGGCGAGGCCTTCAGAGTTGCCCGCCACGAAACTCTGATCGATCTGCGGATATGCTTGCTGACCGGATGCGAACGCTTCTCGTCTTTGCCCTTGTCTTAACCTGTTCGGCTAACCTGTTTGCCCAAAAGGCTCGAATCATTTTTGTCCGCCATGCGGAGACGCAGGCCAATGCGACGGGGCGTTACAACTCGCGGACCATCGACGCGTTCTCCGATTTGGGAAAGAAGCAGGTATTTCGTCTGACCGGCGAGTTGGATTCTATGCGGTTCGATCCCATCTTGGTTTCGCCCTCCGAACGTGCCTTGCGGACGATCGCGCCGTACCTGCGGAGTCACCGGCGAAAGGCGATCATTTGGCCGGAGCTTTACGAGTGCTGCGATGCCCATACCAAGGCGGTGAAAGGGACGGCCTCGCTGTCGGTTCGGTACGGGAGCAGGTTGGTGGTGCCGTCGGATATCCGGGATCTCTTCGTTGTGCAGCCGGGGCACGACCGGCTTCCCAATGCCCCGAGCTACGTTGACGGGCTGAATCAAATTCGGGCATGTGCGGCGCGTCTGCGTTCAGAATTCGGGACCTCGGAAAAGCAGGTGCTGGTGGTTGGGCACTCTTTGATGGGCGGCCGGTTGCTGGAATTGCTTGAAGGTAAGCCGATGGTCGGGAAGATCCGGCCGGCAAACACTTCGCTCACGGCAGTGCCTTTGCGCTAGGCTAGAATCGAATCATGCGTTGCTGGATGCTCGCGCTGGCCTTCTTTTTGATTTTGGCCGGCTGTCACAAGGACTCGCCTCTGTTTGGAACTTGGAACTCTTCGGTCGAGGTCGAGCGTGTCACCGGCACCTCGACGGTCAAGTTCGCCGCCGACGGCCAGTTCACTTCGACTTCTCATCTTCAAATGAAGAATGCCAAGGTCGACGTAACGGACGAGGGAACCTGGGAGCTGTCCGCGAACCGCCTCAAACAGGTTCTCGTGGATACGAACTGGACGTTCTCTGGCCCAAGTGCCGACCGAGCGAACGCGCGATTTCGGGATCGGAAAGCGAAGATCATCGAGGCCGCCAACAAAGATGAGTACGGCATGATCGCCTGGCACGGCAACGATTTCTTTACCACCACGGACTCGATGGGCAAGACGCACGACTACCATCGAGTCCCCTAAGGAGAATGTCGGATGTGGGATGACGGATGTCCAATGGATACCGCCATCGTGACTTGGTTCGACTTAGCTTAGTCGGACCAGTGGTTGCCGTCGTCGCCGTACAGCGCCTGAATGTAGTTCAACTGCCCGTCGTGATACGCCATGTGCCTTGAGCACATCGTCGCAAGCTGATAGACCGTCGATTCCATTCCCCAGGGTGTGGTTGTGGCTCTGAAAAGCGCTTCGTGATCGAGCGCTTCGAGTGCAGCGACGAGCGCATCCACGCTGGAAGACAGCTCTTGCTTTGCCTTCTCTAACGTGTCAACGGAAGCGTAGTATGCCTGGCGTGCCTCTTCGGACGGAACTTCGCGTTCTTCACCTTGCGCGACTGCGGCAACGAACTTGTTGAAGCCGGCGCATTCGGCCGTGAACTCGAGTGGCGGGCGGGCCTTGCCCATCGGCGCCAAGCCGAGCTTGTCCTCCGGAATCCAAGCGAGGTCCGACAGGTACATCTTGGTTGTATCGGTCAGGCTCTTGATAACTTCTGTCTTGGGGTCGAAAGCAGTTGCAGTGGACATGATTTGATTGTGACTTACTTGCTAGCCGCGTAAATATATAAGAGCACGCTCGACTCGGCTCAGGTCGGGCGCCGGGTAGATTGCGATCAAGTATCGATAGAATCCCCGATCGTCCTTATCGGAGCTGGTTGGTTCAAAATCTTCCGCGAATGCGGCAAGCCTACGTTGTATTGCCGGCAGCTGATCCGAGTATCTGCTGGCGCAGAGGATTGGCCAGGGCTTTGAGCTGCTGCAACTCCGCGATCACATGGGTGTCGGTTTGGGTCGGCATCGCTCGGTCGATCTCTCGAATTGGTGGCAATTCTACTTGGCTGATTCCACCGAGACATCCCCAAACCGTTTGCGTGCGGCTGTCGGTGCAGAAGAGTTCGTAGAATAGAGCCAATGCTGACCCCCTACGACTGGCAAGAAGGCATCGGCAACCGGGCCCAATATATCGAGGGCAAGCTTGCCCAAGGCGCTCCGGTTTTGGCAGTGTCTCTGCCTGAAGGAATTCTGGTCTACGCCTTCAAGCGCCAGGCGCGAAAGATCTACGAAGTCTATGACCGCCTCATATTTTCCGCCATCGGCCAGCAGTCGGACGTAGAGGCGCTTCGCTCTTCGGCGGTGGATTTTGCCCACCAGGAGGGCTACAACCGGAGCGAGCAGGACGTCACGATCCAGCGCGTGATCACTGCGCTGAGCACGCCGCTTAAGAAGGCTTTCGGAGATTTTTCCTCGTCGCCCATCGTCGCCCGATCTGTGTTTGCCGAGGTGAACGCTTCGCCCGAAGACGACCTGTACTACGTCTTGGACTATGACGGCGATTATTCGCTGAGCAAGGGCTCGGCGCTGGTTGCTGGGACGGACGAGGTTGCGGCGGCGTTGCGCGAGAAACTCGACGGCTTCGACCGATCCGTTGGGGCGGAAGCGGCTTTGGACGGTTTGAAGGATGTTTGGCTTTCCGCGCGGGACGCCGGATTTGAGATCGAGGATGCCACGCTGCTGCAGCTTAGTCCGGAGGCTGTTTTGCTCGAGCGGCGCGAGGATCGGGAGAATCGATTCAGGGTTTTGCTGCGGGAGGAATAGAGCCGTTTTTTGAAGTGGACTTTGACGGGGTCGCTGTCCACTTGCGAATATGTCTTATTGGTCTTATAGAACTTATTTGAGCTACGCCGGGTCGGTAACCTGACGACATGATCCTCGTGGTTGGCGGAGCCGGTTATATCGGCTCGCATATGCTTCAGCTTCTTCGCGCCCAAGGCGAGGATCACCTTGTATTCGACAATCTGGAGAACGGGCACGAGGTAGCCCTCGAGGGCAGCCCACTCTTTCGTGGTGACCTTCGAAATCCCGCGGACCTAACTCGGTGCTTCCTGGAAAACCCCGGAATCGATTTGGTGATGCACTTTGCCGCGTACATCTCGGTCGGCGAATCGGTGCGCGAGCCGGGCAAATACTATGGGAACAACACGGCCGGCGTTCTGAACTTGCTGGAAGCGATGAGAAAGGCTAACGTCGGCAAGTTCGTATTCTCCTCGACCGCAGCCATTTTCGGCGACCCGCAGTACACGCCAATCGACGAAGATCATCCAAAGGCGCCGCTCAATCCCTATGGGCAGAGCAAGCTCATGGTCGAGCAAATTCTGGACGGCTACGACACCGCGCACGGATTCAAGAGCGTTTGCCTGCGCTACTTCAACGCGGCGGGCGCCGACCCGCAAGGAAGGATCGGCGAGGACCACGAGCCCGAAGAGCATCTGATCCCCG
Source organism: Fimbriimonadales bacterium (assembly GCA_038238735.1). Classification (GTDB taxonomy): domain Bacteria; phylum Armatimonadota; class Fimbriimonadia; order Fimbriimonadales; family Fimbriimonadaceae; genus JAFDWR01. The sequence continues at coordinate 8,128 of JBBSFL010000062.1, forward strand.
TCGCGATCTTAAGTGCGCTGGGGAAACGGCCTCCGATGAAGATTTTCGGCACCGACTACGATACGCCGGACGGAACGTGTGTGCGCGACTATGTCCACATCTTGGACCTAGCCTCGGCGCACCTATTGGCGGCCAAACATCTGCGGGACAAGGGCGATTCTCGCCGCTACAACCTCGGTAACGGGCAGGGCTTTAGTGTCAAGCAGGTTCTGGAGACGGTCGAGCAGGTGATCGACCGCGAGATTCCGAAGGAAACCGGGGGCCGTCGCCCCGGCGATGCCGGAACGCTGATTGCAAGCAGCAAGCGGATTCAACAAGATTGGGGTTGGAAGCCCGAATACCCGGAACTCCGCACGATCGTCGAGCATGCCTGGAACTGGCACCGGTCACATCCAGACGGCTTCGCGTCAGTCTAGGCGCACCAGGATCGCCAGCTCGTTGAGATTGGTGCCGGTAGGCCCGGTGACGACGTGAGTTCCGGCGGCTTGGTGGAATCTATACGAGTCGTGGCGGCCCAGGCAGTCTTGAGCGTCGACTCCCTCGCTCTTAGCGTTGTTCACCGAGTCTCCAGTGACGACCGCGCCCGCCGCATCCGTAGGGCCGTCCGTCCCGTCCGTTCCGGCGACCAAGATCGCCACATTTTCAGGACCGTTTAACTCAATGGCTGCAAGGAGCGCCGCCTCCTGCGCCCTTCCGCCTCTGCCATCCGCGCCCTCGACGGTTACCGTCGACTCTCCCCAACTCACGTGGCATGAGTTTGGCGGTAGCTCGAGGGCCAGTCGGGCCAATTGGCGGCCCAGATCGGCGGCGTCGCCGCGGAACGGTGCCGTTTCTTCAAAGGCTTCCAGCCCCAACTGAGTCGCGGCGTCCCGGGCGGCTTCCGCAGCGGTTTGTCCGTTGCCGAGGAGAAGGTGAAATACTTGGCTGGGCTGCATCGCATGTTGGGGGCTCCCGAGAATGCGCTTTACAGACTCAGGGAGCCCACCGGGTATGTCGGCCAGCGGAGACAAAACCGAGCTGAAGAGGGGCGCGGAGCCGACGGTCTCGAATTCGCCGCCGGGCATGTCCGAGAGCACGAAACAGATCACGTTTGCCGCGGAGAATGCACGTCCAAGGCCGCCGTTCTTTATGTTGGACAGCCGCTTGCGAACTTCGTTGATCTGCTCGATTGGCGCTCCTGAGTTGAGCAGGATGCGGTTCGTGGCTTGGAGGTCGTCCAGAGTCAGAGGTAAGACGAGAGACTCTATCAGGGCGGACGCGCCTCCGGAAAGGGCGAAGAGCACGAGGTCTTTGTCGTTCATTCCCGATGCGAGATCCACCATTTCTCCGCCCGCCGCCAGGGATCGTATATCCGGAATCGGGTGCCCGGCCACCAGGTTACGAATAGGCGGCGGGAGTTCCAAGGACTCCTTCGTCACGACCAAGCCGCCGGCTAGGCGGTCGCTGACCAGCTCTGCTAACCCCTGCGCCATCGCCCCCGATGCCTTCCCCGCCCCACAGATCCACACTCGGTCGTAGGCATCGAGGTCGACCGACATAGAAGGTCCTTTCAGGGTCGAGTTTTGTCGCCACAGACGGCGGCGTACCAAGACGTTTCCTCGAACCGTCTGAACCGCAAGCGTGAATATCCGCCTGGCCGACTGTTCGGCATTCATAGCCACGTCGCAAGCATACGCGTCTCTTTGTCCTGCCGTAACTGGGGCGGCAAGCTCTGGCGAGCCGTCGGCGCGCGCGGCATCGCGCCGTGGGACGGGCGCGGCTCGCTCGGGCTTAATTCTGTTGGAGAGCTTTCATGGCCTCGATTTGCCAATCTGCGGTTCTTCCGGTGCGGCGTTCTAGCCAGAGCAGGTTTTCCTTGGGCCACCACGTCGCCTCGAGCGTTCCCGTCGAGCCGGGTTCGAAATGTGCCAGTGAGTGGCTCCGGCGAACTTCGCAAGTGCGTAGGTTTTGCTTTTCAGCCCAAGCTCGGCGAGTCTTGCTTCGAGCCAGTCAATGGCGTCGCCCCACGGTTCTAAGTCAAATCGCTCAACCATAGCGTCTCACCCTCGGCACAATTGCGGGTGTTGCCCGGTACAACCAAGGGAGTATGAGCTTATTCGCCGCCGCGGCCCTCGTTCTTGCGACTCGGTCGACTCGCGATCTCGCTGACACGACGCCACTTTCTATCCCCGCGCCCAAGCCTCGGTTCGAGCTGCAGTCGCCGTTGCCCGGCATCAACGGAGTGATGCTGGACACGGGCGGCGACGGTTGGGGCTTGGCGCAGCAGACCGCCAAGACGAAATTCCTCCAGGCGAGGATTCTCTGGATCGACGGAACCGCGAACCTCGACAAGATCGGCTCGGACGAACAATGCAGCGCATTGGCTCGCCAGATCGCGACGGTCGGATTCAACACGATCGTCCTCGACGTAAAGCCGATTGCCGGACTCGTGCTCTTCCCGAGCAAGATCGCGCCGAAAATGAACGAGTGGAAGAGCAAGTCGCTGCCCGCTGACTTCGACCCTGTTAAGGCACTCCTTCGCGAGGCGAAGGCGAACAATCTGCAGTTTTACGTTTCGATGAACTGCTTTAGCGAGGGACATCGCGACTTTAAAGTCGGTCCCGGTTACGGCAAGCCGGCTTGGCAGACCGTGATTTATGAGCCCAAATTCAGTCTCGTGTCGATTTTGGGCGGCTCCTTCGCCGTCAGCGCGACGCCGGGGAAGATGCCGATCGACGGCAACACAATTGGGTGTTTCGCCGATAAAACGAACCTACCGCCCCCTCAGGACAGCTTCTATTGCGTGACCCTGAATCGGCAGGGAACGGTGATCGAGGCCCTGTCCGGGGTCGGGCTGCGAACCGTCGTGATCCCGACGAACGGAAGCCTGCTCGTCGGCAGCGGCGATGCGGGGAATTTCTTGCGCGCCCAATGCCCTGTCGGGAGCAAGGTGCGGTTCGACTCGCTACCCGAGTTCGTCCCGATCGCCGACCGGCCCGATCAGCAGATTCCGCTGATCGTAAATCCGAACAATCCGGATGTGCAGGACTACGAGTTGAGCCTGGTCAAAGAGGTCACCGCCAACTACGACATCGACGGGGTGATCTACGACGACCGGTTGAGGTTCGGCGGGTTGAACGCCGACTTCGGACCGACGACGGAGGCGGCCTTTGAGCGCTATGTCGGTCGTCGTCTCGCTTGGCCTGAGGACGTCTTCAAGTGGACGCTGACGCCATCTCTGAATCGAGGCATTCTGGCAGGGCCGTATTACGATGCGTGGATGACCTGGCGAGCTCTGACGATTCGTAACTTCGTCCAGCGAGCTCAATCGGTGGTGAAAGCGACGCGGCCTCGGACGCAGTTTGGGGTCTACGCGGGATCGAACTATGGGGACTATCCGCGGTTCGGGCACAACTGGGCCTCTCCCGACGCCGAACCAGGCTACTGGTTCGACACTCCCGAATACGCCCAGACAGGGACAGCTCCGCTTTTCGATTTTATGATTAGCGGTTGCTACTATCCTACTGCTACGATTTATGACGCTTTGGCTCAGGGGATTGGGATCGGCTTCTCCATCGAGGGCGCAGGACAGTTGGTGAATCGGCTCGTCCGGGACCAGACGTGGTGCTATGCGGGCATCTCGCTCGACCAGTTCACGGGGAACCCGGATGGGTTGAAGAATGCCCTACAAGCAGCCTGTGGGGCGACGCAGGGTGTGATGGTCTTCGACCTCTCGCACGGCATCGACCCGTTCTGGGCGGTCTTCCGCCAAGCATTCGACGACCGCCGCCCCTCGCCTTCGTCGGTTGTCGGGCTCTTGCAGGATGTGCGGAAGAGGCGTGCGCAGCTCGACAAGATGGGTAAGAAGGATCCTCCGATTCCGATCAATTCCGGCGGTGCCGGGATCGGGATGTGAATTTCTCAGTGCTTACCCTTCAACAGGTTCTCGACGGAGCCTCGCGCTCCAACGTCTACGTTAGGGTGCGAACGAGGGCGACCGTAAGGTCTGCCACATTCGCCATCGCACCCTGATGGATGATCTCGTAGCCGTGGCTGTTCTCCATTGGAATCCCGATCGTAATCGGACGGCCGCAGAGGCCGTGGCTGGCAGCACACGAGGCGTCGCTACCGCCGCGACTGAGGGCTTGGAACTGCAGCTTCATTCCTAGCTCTTCGCCGAGGGCGGCCACCAAGTCTCCGTCAGCGGCAAGCATGTTCGAGTAACTGTCCGTCGCCCAGATCGTGGGCTGGTCGGACAATTCAACCGGAGTGTCTTCGACGCACGGCCCGAGCTCGAGGGCGATGCAAATGTCCGGTCGAAGGTCGGCGAGTGCGAAGAGAGCGCCTTCGCCACCGACTTCTTCGGCTACCGATGCCAAGAAGAGGACGTCGACGCCGGACGACCTGAGCTGCTCCAGCGCCAAGAGCCAGGACACGAGATCCGCACGATCATCCAGGAAATAGCCAGCGACATAGGGACCGACTGGAAGTAGCGCGCGCCGGTCCGGGTGA
>JBBSFL010000063.1:0-12555 GCA_038238735.1 Fimbriimonadales bacterium
CTCACGTTTACAGTTCGAGAATCCGGGAGGCGGTTTCCATGTCTTTGTCGCCTCTTCCGCTCATGTTCACGAGCACATGCGAGCCCTCTGGTATGAGGGTTTTGTTGTGGAGGGGGGCGAAGGCGTGGGCGCTTTCGAAGGCGGGGATAAGGCCCTCTTTTTGGGCGACCCAGCGGAAGGCTTCGAGGGCGTCTTTGTCGGTTACGGCCGTGTATTCGACGCGGCCGGTATCGCGGAGGTGCGAGTGCTCCGCTCCGACGCCGGGGTAGTCGAGCCCGGCGGACACGGAATGGGTCGGCAGGACTTGGCCGTGCTCATCTTGCATCAGGTAGCTGAACGAGCCGTGGAGGACACCAGGCGACCCGGCGGTGAGGGGGGCCGCGTGGTTCGGGGTGTCGAGCCCGTGGCCGCCAGCCTCTACGCCGATCAAGCGGACTTCAGCGTCGGGGACGAACGCGGCGAAGAAGCCTATCGCGTTCGAACCGCCTCCTACGCAGGCAATTCCGATGTCGGGCAGGCGCCCGTGGCGCTCCAGGTATTGGGCGCGCGCCTCGTCGCCGATGACTCGCTGAAATTCTCGGACGACGTAGGGGAACGGGTGCGGACCGACGACGGAGCCGATGATGTAGTGGGTGTCTCGCACGTTGGTGACCCAGTCGCGCATCGCTTCGTTCGTGGCGTCTTTGAGGGTGCGAGTGCCACTACTTACCGGGTGGACCTGCGCTCCGAGGAGCTTCATTCGGAAGACGTTGAGTTGCTGGCGGGCGCAGTCTTCCTCGCCCATGTAGACCTCGCACTGGAGGCCGAACAGGGCGCAGACGGTGGCGGTGGCGACGCCGTGTTGGCCCGCGCCGGTCTCGGCGATGATGCGCTTCTTGCCCATCCGGATGGCGAGAAGGCATTGGCCCAGGGCGTTGTTGATCTTGTGGGCGCCGGTGTGGTTGAGGTCTTCGCGCTTGATGGTTACGTAAAGGCAGGTCTCTTCGGAGAGCCGTTTGGCTTCCGTGATCGGGCTCGGGCGGCCTACGTAGTCCTTGAGGAGGCCATTGAACTCTTGTTTGAAGGCGGGGTCCGACCAAGCTTGCTCGAACTCCTGCTCGAGCTGATCGAGCGCGGGCATAAGGGTCTCGGGCACGAAGCGCCCGCCATAGTCGCCAAAGCGGCCGCGGGCGTCGGGTCGGGTGAGCATCGGAATGAGTTTACTTGGCTGTGCTTTGGGTTCAGTGAACGTCTGGCATAAAGAAACCCCGCAGCCCTGTTTGGGCGGCGGGGCTTAGTTCAGGCGATGGGCTTTAGCCTCCGTTGCCAGCGGTATCGGAGTTACCCGCGCCGGTCGAGTTGCCACTTGTGTTGTTATTGTTGGTGCCTCCGCCGCTCGGGGCCGGAACGGGAACCGGGTAGGGCGAGGGGACGGGATAGGGCGACGGCACGGTGGTGTTGTCGTGCAGGATAATCGGCGCGGGCGCGGGGGCCGGCGCAGGATTCGTCGTCGTGTTGTTCGTGGTGGTTCTCTCGATCACGGTCGGGGCTGCAGCGGCAGCCTGGTTGGGCGCATACCAGGCGAAGTAGCCGATCAACAGGGCGGCGACGACGAGCACGATGATGCCAAGGGCGGCCATCGAGCCGTTGACGGCACCTCTCTCTTCGGCGAGGGTCTCTGAATCGGGTTCGACTACGGTTACTCTTCTAAAGGTTGACATTTTGTTGCTCTCCTGATTGGTGTGCGATACGTTACAGCTAGGACAGCGGTTGTAGCGACGATGTTTCCTCTAATCCTTCGTTTAGAGATTGCGGGGGCTCCGCGCCACCGTCAAAGCGCGATCAAGCTCACGCACTTCCATAGTCAGAGAATTCGCATGGGGAGCCCGGCTTCGTGCATTTCGCGCTTGATGTCGGCGATGCGGTAGATGCCGTCGTGGACGATGCTAGCCAAGAGTACAGCGTCGGCTTTGCCTTGTTTCACCGCGTCGATGAGGTGCTGGGGATTGCCAGCGCCTCCGCTGGCGATGACGGGAATTGGAAGTGATTCGCTTACCGCACGGGTGAGATCGAGGTCGTATCCGGCCTGGGTTCCGTCGCCGTCCATGCTGGTGAGAAGGATCTCACCGGCTCCTGCTTCGGCGGCTTGTTTCGCCCAGGCGATGGCGTCGCGGCCAGTATCCTTTCGACCTCCATGGGAGAAGACGTTCCAGGTCTTTCCGGTCCGGCGGGCGTCAATTGCGACGACGATGCACTGCGAGCCGAATCTTTCGGCGGCTGCCGAAATTAGGTTCGGATCGGCGAGAGCGGCGCTGTTGAGGCTTACCTTGTCGGCCCCGGCGAGGAGGGCGTCGCGGATGTCTTCGACGGTTCGGAGGCCGCCCCCGACGGTGAACGGGATGAAGATCGTCTCGGCAACCCTTTCGGCCAAGGCCACTACCGACGGGCGGCCCTCGTGGGTAGCCGTGATGTCGAGGAAGACGAGTTCGTCGGCACCCTCTTCGCCGTAGAATCTGGCCAGTTCGACGGGGTCGCCCGCATCTCTGAGTCCTTCGAAGTTGACGCCCTTAACGACTCGCCCGTCGCGAATGTCGAGGCAGGGGATGAGGCGGATCGAGGTCATATCGCGTGCATTCGGCTGATGCGGACCGGCACCACGCCCGCCTGCGGAGGGCCGAGAAGTAGGTTGAACTCATCGTCGTAGGCGTGGATGCTCACCGTCTCGGGATGCTTGGCGAGAGGCCAGAGCTGCTTCACGGCTTCTTCCAAGAGCTCCACTACGAGGACGCGCTGATCCTGCCGTACAGGAAGGGTTCTCAGATCGGGCTGACCCTTCTTTCCGAATCCGCGGGTTTCGGCGTGCCCCCCGGCTTCGAGGGGCTGCCAGATGACGTTCACGTGACTGCCCGGGCTTTGGAGCTTGCGATCGCCCTGCAGAGTCTGTTCCAACTCTTCAACGGTCATCAGGCGGGAGCCTGCGACATCGAGGATCGCCTTTGCTCCGGCTCGCTTGGCGAGCGCGTAGGCGAGGTAGGGGACGAGGCGGAGATAGCGGTCGTCGGGGATCGGGAGATCGCTGGAAAACCTCACTCTCGCCATGGCGGTCGCGTTTGCTAGGGCTTCCAATGTTTCGGCGGTGGGTTCGACGCGCGGGTCCGTCAAGTCGGGTCGGAAATACTCAAGGTTCTTGGCTCGCAGAGCGACTGCGATGTGGAGGCGGATGTCGCTGAACAGGAGCAGCTCGGGGGGACCGAGGGCCTGGGCCTTGCTGAGGTCCGTCATGAGGTCGTCTTGCGACGGCATTTTATCGGTCGGCAAATAGACCCAGAACTCGATCTCGGTGGGGATCGGTTGCGGCTTCCTTCTCTTCAGCAGGGCGACGAGGAGATAGCCAGCGAGTAGGCCGAGGCCGATTCCGACGAAGAACAACTAGGGACCCTCGCCGGTCAGCCAGCGGCGAATGAGAAACGTCTCTTCGGGATCGTCAATGAGGATGTAGCAGACCTCGCAGAGCCCGGCCTCGTTGACGCCCTTGCGTCGGCACAGGAGGCAGGCGTCGATCCGTCGTGCGGTCAGGACTATGTGGGGCTGGGTCAAAGTCCAGGCGAGTTGGCTGCGTCCAATGCCTTCCGAGTTCAGCCGCTCCACGGGTTCAGGGTACCTGTCAACTGTCGGTTTCTCAGGTGCCAGACATGACAAAGGGAGCAGGCGGCGTTGCGTGCTCCCTTTGATTGCTTAGCGCTGTCGGTTTTCGCGAATGAAGGCGGGGATGTCGAGGTCGGACTCTTCGAAGACTCCGCTCGTATCCACGCTCGGGAAGCGACTGCTTGTCTTTGGCGTTGTGGCAACCGTCGGTGTGGCGACTTCCAACTCTTTGCCCTTCGGCTGGAGGGCCGAGGCTTCGGCGGCTACGGCAGCGGCTTTCGGAGTGTTCGCCTCGGGCCGGGCGATGCTGTAGGTGGCGTCGGCGACCTTGCGGCCTTCGACGCTGTAGGGATTGAAGCCAGTCGCGAGAACCGTGACGCGGACGGTGCCCTCTAGCGTCGGGTCGACAACGGTGCCGAAGAAGATGTTGGCATCCTCGGCGTCGCAGAGTTCCTGAATATAGGCCATCGCTTCCGTCGCCTCGTTGAGGGTGAGGTCGTCGGAGGACGTCAGATTAACGAGCAGGCCCTTGGCACCGTGGATCGTCTGCTCGAGGAGCGGCGAATTGGTGGCGCTTTGCGCTGCTTGGAGGGCTCGCTGATCTCCAACGCCGTAGCCGATGCCCATCAGGGCGGGCCCGGCGTTTTGCATTACGGCTCGGACGTCGGCGAAGTCGACGTTGATCTGGCCGGGAATCGTGATGATGTCCGAGATGCCCTGGACGCCTTGGCGAAGCACGTCGTCGGCGACTCGGAATGCATCCTGCAGGGTTGTCTTGCGCTCCACCACGCTCAAAAGCTTGTCGTTCGGGATCGTGATGATCGTGTCGACGCGGCCCATGAGGGAGGTGACGCCTTGCTCGGCCATGCGGGATCGGCGGGGTCCTTCGAAGGTGAACGGCCGGGTCACGACGGCCACGGTCAGGGCACCCATCTCGCGGGCAAGATCGGCGACCACGGGGGCCGCGCCGGTGCCGGTGCCACCGCCCATGCCGGCGGTAACGAACACCATGTCCGCGCCCTCGAGAACCTTGCGGATTTCCGCCTTGCTCTCTTCGGCGGCGGCTTTGCCGGTCTCGGGATTACCGCCCGCGCCGAGGCCGCGGGTCAGATTGACGCCGAGCTGGACCTTCTGGACCGCCGGGTTGGAGTCCAGGACTTGGAGATCGGTGTTCATGGCGACAAAGTCGACGCCTTGAATTCCGCTCTCGATCATTCGGCGAACCGCATTCGATCCACCGCCGCCCACGCCGATAACTTTGATGACAGCGCTGGAGCTGCCGAGATTTTTTTCCACCACTTTGCCGTTAATCCTCAACTAGTTCTGCCTCTTGGCGCTTAGGCCATCGGCCGTACGCAGGGTCCTTCGCTCAATCGCCGCTTTATTAGGGGCAAATAGGGCGCGCTCCGCCTGTAGGGCGTCGGTTGCCGAATGCCTAGGGTAGCACGTTTCGGCCATTCCTTGGCAAGAATCAGCTTGAACGATCCGGAATTCGGCAGCTTCATGCATTCCGATCGAGCGCACGCCGAACGTTCGAAAATACGCCTTTCGGCCCACCATACGGCGATCGGGCCGTAGACTGGTGTAAGGACATGATCTCCCTTGCGTTTGCGCTCGCGTTCGCCACGATCCCGGATTTGGTCGCGGTGCCCGCTGGCCGTTATCGACTTGGGAAGGCCGACCACGTAGATAATCGGTCCCGGTGGGTCCAGATCAAAGGCTTCCAAATCGCGAGAACGGAAACCACAAACGCGCAGTTCGCCGAGTTCGTAAGGGCGACGGGATATGTAACCGATGCAGAGCGGCTCCACAACGCCATGGTGTTCGAACCTCCTCTCAAGGAATTTCAGTGGATCCATGATCGCACTGCCACTTGGCGATTCCCGAACGGGCGCACGAGGGGAGGCATCGAGGGCAAAGAGAATCATCCGGTGACGACGATCAGCCCGGCTGACGGGCGGGCTTATTGCAAGTGGGCGGGCGTTCGTTTGCCGACTTTGGATGAGTGGGAGGTTGCTTGCCGGGCCGGTACCACCACAGACTATTTCTTTGGCGACGACCGCAAGCAGATTGGGAAGTACGCCAACATCTGGCACGGTCAGAACCACCTCAAGCCTGATTCCTCGGACGGTTATATGTACACCGCTCCCGTCGGCAGCTTCCAACCCAACCCGCTGGGGCTCTACGATATGTACGGCAACGTTTTCGAGTTCTGCACGGGCCGGATTCTAAGCGACAAGTCCCCCCGAATCGTCCACTCTCGGGGCGGCTCGTGGTGGTGCAGCCCAAACTCCTGCTGTTTCTTTAATTCGGCGGACATCGGCAGCGAGGACATTCATGCTTCGTTCAGCAACCAGGGGTTCCGCGTCGCGCGCTAGATCATATCGTGATGGCGACTTTGCCCCGGGCGTGCCCCCGCTCCAGGTAACGCAGGGCCTCTGCCGCTTGATCAAGCGAATATGTGCAGTCGATGAAGGGCGTGAGCTTTCCGGCCCCGATGAGATCCTTCAAAACGAGGAGGTCAGGCTGGTTCGTCTTGGCCATGAACATGGCGACTCTTGGCTTGCCAAAATTTGATGCGATGAGGACTTTTAGGAGAAAAGCGAAGAAAGGTCCGGTGGCGTGTGGCCGCCGATGATCATTGCAGTGCCGTCGGGGACGACGAGGCGCCTAACTTCTGCCGATGAGCGATTGCCCACCGTGTCCAAGACTACGTCGAAACGCCTCCCAAGTTCAGTGAAGTTTTCTTTGGTATAGTCGATCACTTCGTCCGCGCCAAGGGAGCGGACAAGGTCCAGGTTCCTTGTGCTGCAGACACCGGTAACTTTCGCTCCGAGCGCCTTCGCAACCTGGACGGCGAACGTTCCCACGCCGCCAGAAGCGCCATTGATTAGGACGGCTTGTCCCGGTTGCAGCTTCGCAATGTCGCGAAGGCCTTGCAGAGCCGTAAATCCGGCAACAGGAATCGCGGCAGCCTGCTGAAACGAAATCCCCGACGGTTTTGCGCACACGTACTCGGCAAGCGCGCCCTTGTGTGAGCCGAATACTTTGTCGCCGGGCTTGAACTGGGTAACGTTCTTGCCGTCCGATTCGACCTCGCCCGCCATGTCGACGCCGACTCGATCGTTCTTCCGTCGGAACAAACCGCCGATCGTGAGACGCATGAGGGCGGGTTTCCCCAGGAGCATCTTCCAATCCAACGGGTTTAGGGCGGCCGCGCGGACTCTGACGAGAATGCCGTCATCATCGACAACCGGCATCGCGACATCCTTAACCTCTAGCACCTCTGGCGGCCCGTAATTCTTTGAGACGATGGCCCTCACGGCTGTGCGCCTCGATGCAAGGTTGTGGGTTTCACGAAGCCTTGTACGGGCGCTGCTGCGCGCGGGATGCAACCGGCCGTACCCTCGCTCTTCAGGGAAGGCGAATTTCTTCCACTCTTAAGGTCGCCAAGGGCACAAAAGGATACTAAGTTCAAGGACGGTCATTGGTGGGAGTAATAGCTAACATGCGTGCCGTCGGAAGCAATCGCTCGCGTGGTCGTCGACCATGCCGACGGCCTGCATCCATGCATACACGATGACGGGGCCGACGAATTTGAAGCCTCGCTTCTTGAGCTCGGCGGATATTTCCTCCGACAGGGGCGTTTTCGCAGGCACCGTTGATCCGTCGCTGACAATCGGTTCATTTGCTACGAACTTCCAGGCGAACTCTGAGAAGTCTTCCCCGGCGTGACGCATGGCGAGGTAGGCGCGAGCGCCGCCGATCGTCGCTTCAATCTTCGCCCGAGCCCGGATGATGTCTTCGTCCTGCATCAGTCGCTCCACGTCGTCGGGCCCGAATTCCGCGACTACCTCCGGATCGAATCCTTGAAACGCCTTGCGGAAGCCTTCGCGTCGGCGCAAGATCGTCTGCCAAGACAGACCCGCCTGGAAGCCTTCGAGCATCAAGGTCTCCCAAAGTTCGCGACTGTCGCGCACCGGCACGCCCCACTCGGTGTCGTGGTATTTCCGCAGGAGGGGATCGCTCTGCGCCCAGGCGCATCGGACGACTAAATCCATGGTTCTAGCTTGCCAGAAGTTCGGCGATCTTCAGGACGGTGTTCCAATTTCTGCCGGTTCCTGAAGCCGCCAGCTTCGACCAGCCTGGCGTCTTGCCGATCGTGGAAGTGCCTATGCCGTCTGGATAGACGGCGAAGAGTTCACGGCCGACCGCCGAGATGCGTTCCGGACCCTTGATCGCCTTCTGGATCGATTCGGCTTGGTCTAGATCGAGAGGGCATTTGTAGAAGATCGCCAGGAGGTGACTCGGATCGGAGAGAGCTTCGCGGGGAAATGGATTCGCCAAGATCAGACTCTGGCAATCCGCAGCGCTTCGAACGAAGACCAGGGACCTCAACCCGAGCCGGGCCCGCACTTCGCCTTCGATTCGTTCCTCTATCGCCTGAACGTCCAGGAGAGAAGAACTGAAGACGACGTTGCCGCTTTGCACCACGGTTTGAACGTCGCAAAACCCGAGATCGATAAAGAGCACCCGCAGATCCGCCATTGCTACCTTGCCGGTACCCCCGACATTTACCGCACGAAAGAGGGCGACGTAGCGAGTCACAACCAGAGTATGGGCGGGTAGGATTTCGCACGATGCTGACCCTTGCCGTTGCCCTGCTGATGCGCGCCGAAGAGACCGTGCGGACGCACGCCATCTACCGCTGCCCGGCCAAGGAAGCCGTCGGCCGTCGCTTCGACGACTTGGTGAACGAGGGGGAGTACGACACGCTGTGCATCGACCCCAAGCCGACCTCCGCGCAACTCAAACAGGCGACCGCCAAGAAGCTCAAGTTTGTGAATCCGAAGATCATCGATGCGCCGGCGAACCGGAAGTGGCGGAACGCGACGATTGCCTTGGTCAATGGCAAGATCTCGCCTAGAGAGTGGGTCGCTCGCACGAAGGGCCTCGGCGAGACGGTCCACTTTCTATCCAGCCCCAAGACCCCCGAGCTGCGCGCGGCGGTGCCGTCCGCGCCGATGGACTCGACCTATTCGGGCCGGTCCGTTCTCGCCGAATTGCTGCTCCTTTCCCTGCCGGGTCGGCCGTGCCTGACCACCGCCGACCTCTGGGAGACGCGCGACCTGCCCGATGCCGGCAAGCTCCAAAGCTGGGTCCTCGCGATGCACGACTACTGCGGCCCGATGCTCATGCTCCGCCACGACGAACCGTTCCTGGTGACCGGCAAGCCGACGATCCTCCGCGCCGACCCGAAGCCAGGGCTGCTGATCTTCCGGCTGGCGAGCGGCAAGAAGTCGTACACCTTCTACTTCAACACCGGGTTCTTCCCGGTCGAGCTACCGGCGATGGATTTCGGCCACTCGATCATCATGCGAGGAGTCGACATGGACGGCCCCAAGCCCACGCTTGTCCCCGCGGGTTCGTTTATCGACGTGACGGAGTAGCGCGCCGACGGGATGGCCTCGGGACACTCCCTGTAGAAGGCGAAGATCGGCTTAAGTGAAGTGTCCTGAGGCATAAAGCGTTCCGCAATCCCCCAGGGAGAGTCGGAGAACCGCAGTGGAGCGCTGTCCAGGCATTTTCCGGGTCGGAGCGAGCAGCCGTCCAATTGCGCCGTTCTGAACGCCGCTGGTAGATTGATCGGATGAAGCGCTTCGTGGCTGCCTGCTCTGCCCTGCTCGTCGCGCTTAGCACCGCGTCCGCGCAGACGCCCCTGCCGACCGACAAGACCCTTTTCGACACGGTGCGGCCGGATGTGATCGTGACGATCAAAAAGCATCCGACGGGTGCGGACATGGTCGTGGTCGACTATGTGCAGGAGAACTATCCACCCGAGCTCGCCCGAGCCCAGATCGACGATCTTGGCAAACGGTTGGGCGTTCCGGCTCGCGGCTTAAAGCTGGAAGCGAACCAGATCGCGGCGGGTGGTTCGAATCTGACCTTTCTGAAATGCAGCTTCGCCATCAACGGGCTTCTCAATCGGGACGAGGGCAAGGTCGGCTTGCAGCCTCTTGTGCAGGCCTTTACCGGCGCGAACGCGGGCCATCAGATCAAGGGTCTGTCCGTGATATTGGACGCGGAATCGGCCACCTCGCGAAACGTTCGCAGCTTCAAAAGCGACGCGGTCGAAGTGCAGGGCATTCAGATCGAGAAGCCGCCAGGAGTCGAATACCGAATTTCCATTAAAGCGACCGAACCCGACAAGATATTCATCCCGTCTTGGAGCGGTGAGAAGGAGCCCGAGAAACCGGTCTCGCCTCCCAAACCTGCGACCGATTGGTCGCTCTATCTGATGATCATTATTGCCGCCGCCGCGGTAGGGGCGTTGGTATACTCGTTCCTTCTCCGCCAGCCTAAGGAAAGACCCTCCGCAGGGTCCCAAAAGTAGAGATTTTCATGCGAGACGCTAATTCCATTCACATCCCCGAGCTCATCGAAATCGGCTACCACGAGCGAGCCTCCGACGTCTGTATCAAAGCCGATACAAAGCCGACGATGCGCCGCCACAGCATCTTCATGCCTGTGCCAGGGGACTTTCCGGTCCTGACGGCAGATGATGCCCGCCGCATGATCTCGGAACTGATGTCGGAGAAACAGCTTAAGTATTTCGAAGAGCACATGGAGATGGACCTCGCCTTCGAAGTTGGGGACTTCTGCCGTGTTCGGGCAAACATCTATATGCAGCGCGGCGGATTTGCCATCGTCTGCCGAATCATTCCCTTGAAGATTCTCACGACCGACGAACTAGGGCTTCCGCCAGTGTTGAAGGAGTTGGTCAAGCACCGCCAGGGCCTCATCCTGGTTACGGGTCCTACGGGTTCCGGAAAAACCACTTCGCTCGCGGCGATGGTCGACATCATCAACGAGAATCGTGCCTGCCACATCGTAACCGTAGAAGACCCTCTGGAATTCGTCCACCGGGATAAGAAAGCTTACGTAAGCCAGCGAGAAGTCCACATCGACACAGAAGGGTTCGACCCCGCGCTCCGCGCTGTTGTCCGAGAGGCGCCCGACGTCATCCTCATCGGAGAGATGCGCGACACGACGACGATGAACGTCGCGATGCAAGCCGGTGAAACCGGCCACTTGGTCTTCTCGACGGTTCACACCGCCAGCGCCTACGAAACGATGGACCGTGTCGTCAACATGTTCCCGCCGCACGAGAAGAACTTTCTGTGCCAACGACTTGCCGGATCTCTGCGAGGCATCGTCGCCCAAAAGCTGGTTCCGAGAGCGGACGGCCAGGGCCGCGTGGTTGCGAACGAAATTCTCATCTGTTCACCAACTGTGACCAAGATGATCGAAGACGGCCACTTCAGCGACCTCTATCAGGTCATGAACGACGGCGAGCACTGGGGCATGCAGACCATGAACCAGAGCCTCCTGCGCTACGTCAAGGCGGGCATCATCACCGAGCAGACGGCATTGAACTACGCGGGCATCCAGTCTGAGCTGAAACAGATGCTTCGCCGCTAAGCATTATGAGATTGTCGCTGGAGGATCTCCTGCGCGAGCTGGTAGCGAAGGACGCCAGCGACCTGCACTTAAAGGCAGGTCAGCCACCTGTGATGCGCATACGCGGGTCGTTGGTTCGGGCTGACCACGCCATCCTGTCGACTGAGGAGCACACTACGCTACTTCTGAGCATTCTGAACCCGGAGCGGCGAGAGCGGCTGCACTCCTTCATGGAAGTCGACCTCTCCTATTACGTGGAGGGGCTGGCGCGATTTAGGGTGAATATGTTCTGGCAGAAGGGGCAGATCGGCGCCGTCTTCCGCGTTATCCCGTTCATCATCCGCACAATCGACGACTTAGAGATGCCGCAGGTTTGCAAGCAGCTTGCCGTACTTCCCCGCGGGCTGATTTTGGTTACGGGGCCGACCGGGTCGGGCAAATCCACATCGCTCGCTGCGATGATCCACCACATCAACACGACCAAGCGGGCGCACGTTATGACGGTCGAAGATCCGATCGAATACGTCCACAGCGACAAGACCTCGATCATCAACCAGCGCGAGTTGGCGACCGACACGCACAGCTTTGCGGACGCCCTTAAGCACGTGATGCGGCAAAATCCCGACGTGATCCTCGTCGGTGAGATGCGTGACTTGGAGACGATCCAGTTGGCGATCACCGCGGCGGAGACCGGCCACCTTGTCTTGTCGACTTTGCATACCGTGGACGCCGCCCAGACGATGGACCGGATCATCGACGTATTTTCTCCCGAACAGCAGGCGCAAATTCGGACTCAGCTCGCCGCAACGATCCAAGCCGTTGTCTCGCAAACGTTGCTACCAACCAAGGATGGAAAGGGACGCGCGGCGGCGTTTGAGGTCATGGTTGCCACGCCCGCGATCCGCACTTTGATCCGAACGGGTAAGACCCACCTTCTGCCGCAAGATATACAGACCGGGGCCGACATCGGCATGCAATCACTAAACGGATGCCTCCTCAAGATGGTCAAGGAGGGCCGGATCGACTACGAGCACGCGCTGGCGAAGTGCTCGAACATCCAGGACTTCCAGCTCAGCGCGGCGAACCTCGGAATTGCGAGCGAGGTGTCGCATGCCTAATATTCGGAAATATCTTCGACAGTGCGTGGAGATGTCTGGGTCGGACTTGCACTTCAAAACGGACACGGGCTCCATCTATGTCCGGGTCCACGGCGACCTTATTCACATCGGGGATGCTCCGCTCTACGGCGACGAGGAGTTTCGAAACGATCTCTTCGACCTTCTGAAGCCCGAGCAAGCGGTTCGGCTCATGGAGGGAATGGAGCTCGATTTCTCATACGAGATCGAGGGCATTTCCCGCTTCCGCGGAAACGCATACTTCCAGCGGGGCCACCTTCAAGCGGCCTTCCGAGTCATTCCTTACGCCATCTCTACGATGGAGGACCTGCAATTGCCCGCGGCCTGCTACGAC
>JBBSFL010000064.1:0-12554 GCA_038238735.1 Fimbriimonadales bacterium
AAGAATCTCGTCGACAGCGAGCGGATGCTCGGCCTGCTTGCGGAAGATGGTTTGGCGATCACGCCGGATGCGAGCGACGCGGATGCCATCGTCATCAACACCTGCGGGTTCCTCGAATCGGCCAAAGAGGAATCGATCGCCACGATCCGAGCGGCGGTGGCGGAGAAGGAAGCCGGTCGGGCCACGAAGGTCATCGTTGCCGGATGCTTGGCGCAACGACTGGGTCCTGAGCTAATGCGTCTAGCCCCCGGCGCAGACAGCTACGTAGGCGTCGGCCAAATGGGTCGTTTCGCCGAAATCGTCGCTTCGACCAATGCAGCCAAGGCTGCGACCCTGGATGTCCAGCCACCGCATCATCGTTGGGCCGACGTGTCCACCCGCGCTCGCACCGGGCGGGCCTGGAGCGCATATCTTAAGGTCAGCGAGGGCTGCGACCATAAATGCACCTTCTGCACGATCCCGAGCTTCCGGGGCGGCCACCAGTCCAAGCCAATCGAGCGTGTCCTCGCCGAAGCCGCCCACCTCGCCGCAACTGGCGTCAAGGAGATTAACTTGATCGCTCAGGACGTGACCCAATACGGCTACGACTTGTATCGGGAATTCACCCTGCCTCGCCTGCTCAGGGAACTCAATGCGGTCGAGGGAATCGAGTGGATCCGCATCCTATACTTTTATCCGAACCGGCTTACCGACGAGGTCATCGAGGCGATTGCGACCCTGCCCAAGGTCTTGCCCTATATCGACATCCCGCTCCAACATGCCCATCCCGACACCCTACGTCGGATGAAGCGGCCATGGGATGGAGATCGCTATCTCGCTCTCTTCGACAAGGTTCGAGCTGCCGTGCCAGATGTCGCGATCCGCACTACCTTCATCGTCGGATTTCCAGGTGAGACGGACGCCGAGTTTCAGTATCTGGTCGACTTCACCAAAGCCGCTCGACTCGACCGCGTAGGCGCTTTTGTCTTCTCGCGAGAGCCGGGCACACCCTCCTTCGAGATGGAGAATCAAGTCCCATTCCGGATCAAGCGCGAGCGATACGACAAGCTAATGCGGACCCAGCAAAAAATCTCACTCGAAGTAAACCAAGGCTGGATCGGGCGCGACATTCGTGTGCTCGTGGACGAACAACGCGACGGCTGGCTGATCGGCCGTTCTCACCGCGATGCTCCTGAGATCGACGGCCTCGTTTTCCTTGAGGGCAATGCCCTCCCTGGAGAAATCGTTACTGCCAAGGTATCCGCTGCGGAACCCTACGATCTCTTCGCCTCCGTCGGTGTTCTTCCGCCTGTCTCCTCGACAAGACTCACCACCTTACGCCAAGCCTCTCCCCTCGCCCCACGCTAGACACGTTTAGGTTATTCTCATAAATGCGATGGAACGCATTTTCCCGATCGACGTCGAGCAGTTCGAATTCACGGTGCGCTGGCGTGGCTATGACCGTAGCGAGGTGGCAACCCTGCTTAAGAGGGTCGCGAAGGAGATGGAGACTCTCCGCTCCGAACTTGCCCAAGCATCAGGAACCGTCGAAAGGCAAAAGGGCGAGTTGGAAGGGTTTCGCGCCCAGGAGAACACGCTGAAGGAGGCACTGATCCTCGCCCAGCGAACCGCCGACGAAACGCGCGCCAGCGCTCATCGGGAAGCCGATCTGATTCAAGAGGGAGCCCGTCAGAAGCTGAACGAGGCACAGCGCGACGCCGACGCGAAGATCAACGATCTGCGCTGGGAGCTCGAACGCCTTCGGCTAGACAAGCAGAAGTTCGTGAATAACTTCCGAGCGATGCTCGAATCCCACCTGCGCGATCTTGCCGAACAAGGCGGGTTGAGTGTAATCGACGGCGACGTCTCGCCATCCGATGCCCTAGAATCTTGAACCCGCCGGGAACCTAATCGCCCGATTCCGTCTAAGATAAGGCGGCTCCGCTTGGCGAGCCAGGAGAGAAACCCCGATGCCCCGCTCGCTTTGGAATGGCGTAATTTCGTTTGGAATGGTCAGCATTCCCGTTGGCCTCAGCACCGTCGTGCAGGAGAAGGACCTGTCCTTCAACCAGATCCACACCGTCTGCGGCTCCCGAATCAAGCTTCAGAAGTATTGTCCGGTCTGTGAGCGCGTGGTCGAGAACACCGAGTTGACGAAGGGTTATCAGTACAGCAAGAACCAATACGTCCTGCTGACCGACGAAGATTTCGAAGCCGTGCCCGTGCCCACGAAACACACGATTAACGTGCTTGCCTTCGTGAAGCAAGAGCAGATCGACCCGGTTTACTTCGATTCGACCTACTATCTCGAGCCCGGCGAAGCCGCAAAGAAGCCCTTTGCCTTACTCGCCAAAGCGCTGAGCGAAAAGAAAGTCTCAGCCCTCGGCAAAATAGCCCTCCGCCACAAGGAAAATCTGTGCCTGATCCGGATGTCCGACGATCAACTCATATTGGAAACGCTCCACTGGCCGGACGAGATTCGAAAGGCGACCGACCAGAAGCTAAGCGACATCAAAGTGGACGAGCGCGAGTTGAAGATGGCCCTGAGTCTGGTCGAATTGCTTGAAGACGATTTCCATCCCGAGAACTTCAAAGACGAGTATCGCGAAGCCCTGCTCGAGCGGATCGAATCGAAAGCGCAAGGCGAGGAGCTTCGCGAAGCTCCGACCGCGCCGGAGACGAAGGTCATCGACCTCATGGAGGCGCTGAAGGCAAGCGTCGAGGCGGCGAAGAAGGCGAAGCCAACGAAAGAGAAGAGCGGCTAAGCGATGTTGGACAAGTATCGAAGCAAACGTAACTTCGATGTCACCGCCGAGCCTTCTCCCGAAGTGCCCGCCGCTTCCGGCGAACGCCTCAAATTCGTCGTGCAGAAGCATTCTGCGCGACGCCTCCACTACGATTTGCGACTAGAAGCGGAGGGCGCTCTCAAATCATGGGCGGTCCCGAAAGGACCGTCGCTCGATCCCAAGGAGAAACGGCTGTCCGTACACGTGGAGGATCATCCCCTGTCCTATGCTTCCTTCGAGGGCGTGATACCGAAAGGCGAATATGGCGGCGGTGAGGTTATCGTCTGGGACCAGGGCACCTACGGGGTGCAAGTCGACAGCCAACCCGTGATCTGGGACCGGACCCAGTCCGAGCCTCTCGTGCTGGAGGGGCTGGCGGCGGGAAAGCTAAAGTTCTGGCTCGAAGGAGAGAAGCTTCGTGGCGCTTGGCATATTGTTCGCTCCTCACGCTCGGAGAAAGATTGGATCCTGATTAAGTCGCACGACGAGTTCGAGTCCACACACGACGTCACAGCGGACAAGCGGTCTGTCATCACGGGCCGAACGAACGAAGACCTGCAAAAAGGGCGACCTCCGAAGACGAAGGAAATGCCCAAGGGCGCCATCGAGAAACCCGCCCCAAAAACTCTCGTGCCCATGTTGCTTACTGAGGTCGACAAGCCCTTTACGAACGAAGCCTGGTCGTTCGAACTGAAGCTCGACGGGGTTCGTGTCCTGGCTTTTCTAAATCGTGGCAGGGCCTGCCTGCTCACCCGAAACGGCCACGACGTGACCTCGCGATTTCCGACCCTCGTGACCGAGCTCGAAGCGATCGTGCCGCCAGACTGCATTCTCGACGGCGAGATCGTAGTCTTCGACGAGGCAGGGCGGCCCACCTTCCAGGGCCTAATGCAGCGTTTTCAGCTTCAAAACGACGCTGACATTCGCGCCTGGGACCAGCGAGCCCACTTGGATTTCGTGCTATTCGATCTAATCTATTTAGGCAAGTGGGATCTACGCGCCTGCGCCCAACGCGACCGCCGAAGGGCATTAGAGGAACTAGGTATCCGCGGGCGCCACACCCACCTTATCGACGCCTACCCAGAGATTGGAGAGCTCCTGTTTGACCAGGCCCTGAAACTGGGCCTGGAGGGAATCGTGGGGAAGAAGCTCGACAGCGCCTACGTCGATGGGCAGCGAACTAGATCCTGGGTCAAGATCAAAACCTCACACACGGATGAATTCGTCGTTGGCGGCTATATCAAAGGTCAAGGTGCGCGGTCCGACTCGTTCGGCTCCCTCCTCCTGGGAAGCCTCGAAGATGGAAAGCTCGTCTACTGCGGAAGCGTCGGCGGCGGCTTCTCCGACAAAGAGCTTCACGAGTTTCATCAGCGACTGGAAACAATGCGCGTCGACAAGTCGCCTTTCGATGAAAAGATCACCCTGCTTCGCGGTGCCAAGCCGATCTGGGTTAAGCCGGAGCTTTGGGTAGAAGTGAAGTTCATGGCGTGGACCGAGGATAAAAAGCTCCGCGCGCCCAGATTCTTACGACTGAGAGAAGACCTTTCGATGGACAATCCCCCAAAGAAGACGAGGTCACAGGCCGAAGCAATTGCCGCACCCGCACCCGAAATGACGAGCTCGAATATCGTCGAAGAGCTTGCGCAAGCCAAGGAAGAGCTCCACACCGAAGTCGACGGAGAGAAGCTCAAATTCACAAGCCTCTCGAAGATTCTCTGGCCGGCGACTGATGACAAGCGCGCGGTCACCAAGCGCGACCTAGCGACCTATCTCTTTCAAGCCTGCGAACCTCTCCTTCGCTCTCTTCGAGACAGGCCGCTCTCGCTGGTCCGATACCCCCAGGGCATCGAGGGAGAGGGGTTCTTTCAAAAACACGTTGAGAAGGGCGTTCCAGATTTCGTTGACCGTGTGCGCCTGTGGTCCAGCCACAACGGCAGGGCGGTCGAGTACCTGCTCTGCAACAACCTTCCCACGTTGCTTTGGATGGCTCAAAACTCGGTGCTCGAAATCCACCCCTGGTATTCGCGAATAACGCCAGGCTCAGACGCCCCTGGCCTCACCGAAGACTTCGCGACCAGTGAAGAAACTTTGGACGAGTCGCTCCTCAACTACCCGGACTTTTTGGTCGTCGATCTCGACCCTAACCTCCGGTCCGGCAAAGAGAAGGAAGGCGCCGAACCGGAGATGAACATTGCCGCCTGGGAAATGGCGGTCAAGGTTGCAAAGAAGGTGCGCCAAACCCTCCTCGACCTAGGCCTCACCGCCTTTCTCAAGACCTCCGGAAAGACTGGTCTTCACCTCTACGTTCCGGTTGTGCGAGAGTACGACTACGACACAATCCGGGCGCTGGCCGAAACCTTGGGCCGACATGTGATGAAGGAGATGCCCAAGGAGGTCACCATGGAATGGTCGGTCAAGAAGCGGCCTGAGAAGATCTTCTTCGATCACAACCAAAACGTCCGAGGCAAAACCCTTGTAGCAGCCTACTCTCCTCGAGCCGCGGCGGGCGCGACCGTGTCCATGCCACTCCGCTGGGAAGAACTGGATGACGTCTATCCGGCCGATTTCGACCTCTTCACCGTGCCGAAGCTGTTAGAGCGGCGGCCCGACCCTTGGGCGGACATCCTCACGATTCGGCAGCGGATAGTTTAGATTGCAACTCAGATCCCGGCACTAGTGTGGGGTCGCAAATCTTCCGATTTGTATTGTATGCGCGCTTTTCAGTATCTGGTTGTGCTCGGACTCGGCTTTATGGCTGGGTGGTACGTGCCCCATTTCACTGAGACGTCGGCGTCGCAGGAGATCTCATTTCCTGCCGAACGAGGAACAAAGGCCGCGCTGATTATGTGGGAAAGCAATGGCCGTCAAGGCGTGACCGCTGCTCTCCCATATGAAGGAATATTTCGGGCTTGGATTCCGAAAGACCAGAAATATCACGTTCAGGTCTACAGATAGCCGACCCTCAATAGATGTAAGTCCAACCGACGATGTAGTATTGAACTTCAGCGCGGGCGTAGGCGGAATAGGTGCCCACGGAATTCAGGGCGAGTCCGAAACACCGTGCAAGTAAGTTTTCGCCCGTGATGGTTGCTACACCAACCTTCGTAGGTTGCTTTGCCGCGACAGGTTCATCGATCGGTATCGTCAACTGTGCTGTTCCCATATCCACGGTAGAGGTGTTCGTGCTGTCGATGTAGTTCGAACCTACCTCCGCGTGGGCGCTGGCCATTGCGCTGCTATAGGTTGCCGTAGCATCCATCACGGCGTACACGTGAACCGTGACATTGCACGAGGTTGGCAGCTGTGAGGGAGCGGGCGCAGACGCACCCACGGTTACCGCAAAAAGCGGTACGCCGGAGTTGGTGACGGTTGCCTGGGTATGCGCGGTCATGAGCGTTTGGTTCACCCAGAGGGCCGCATTCGCGAACGAAGCCAAGCCCACTCCGCCGAATGACCACGAGGAGGAGTCAATCATGTTCGGATCGGTGACCCACCGGTACATGTAGGGATCGTCGCCTCCCACGTCGAACAACTCTGCGGGGTCGATGAACTTGGGGGCGAACTCGGTGACGGCGGCTTTCGCCATCCCCGGGCCGGAGATCGCCAAAAATGCCAGCATGGCGTGAAGAGGCTTTAACTTAGACATAGCAGGCTAGTGACCTGCAAGAGCTATGCCGCACCAATCCGAAGGTACTTAAATAGAGCTTGAACGCGGATAGAATGGGCCCATGGCTTCTTGTTCTCATCTCGATCAGATTCGCGACGTGGAACCGTCTGCGCAAGGCTGCGAGGATTGCCTTCGGATAGGGGCACGATGGGTTCACCTCCGCATGTGTCTCATCTGCGGCCACGTTGGCTGCTGCGACTCGTCGCCTAACAAGCACGCTACTGCTCATTTTCATGAAACGAGCCACCCCATCGTGCAATCCGTAGAGCCCGGCGAGGATTGGCGGTGGTGCTATGTCGATGAGTTGATGGTCTAGACTTCCGAGAATGCCGCGCACATTCCAGGAAAACCTCGCCCTCTACGCCAAGCTCACCATCCGCTTAGGGGTCAACGTTCAGGAAGGACAGGAGCTTCTTTTGGGCGCCGATGTCAACGACGCCGAGTTCGTGCGACTGCTGGTCGCGGAGGCCTACCGGGCGGGAGCCAGCAACGTCCAGGTCTTATACGGGGACGAAGTCAATTCGCTGACCCGCTACCAGCACGGAAGCGACACAGCGATTGGGTACGCGCCTCAGTGGCTGGTCGACGGAATGGCCCGAGCGATGGAAGACGGCGCCGCTCGTCTGGTCGTTTCCAGCAATGATCCCTCACTCCTCAAGCATGTCGATCCGTCCAAGGTCGCGATCTCGAGCAAGGCTCAAGGCATCGCCGGCCGGCGTCTCAGCGAGCTGATCGGCGGCTTTGCGATCAACTGGTGCATCGTAGGAGCCGCCTCGCCGACGTGGGCGAAGTCGATCTTTCCAGATGAAACGCCGGAAAGGGCGATGGAGCGGCTTTGGGAAGCGATCTTTCTCACCTCGCGCGTGCTGGAGGACGATCCTCTCGCCGTGTGGTCGGCCCATTGCGCCAAGCTCGAAGAGCGGCAGGACTATCTGAATTCCCTGCGGCTCGACACACTACAATTTCGCGGACCGGGTACCGACCTCCGGGTTTGTTTGGTCGAAGACCACATTTGGGTCGGCGGATGGGGCCGGGCCAAGAACGGCGTGCAGTGTTCTCCGAACATCCCCACGGAGGAGATATTCACCATGCCGCACCGGGGGCGAGTGGACGGCGTGGTCCGCAGCACGAAACCTTTAAGCGTTCGGGGCCAGGTAGTGGAGGGCATCGAGATGCACTTCAAGGACGGCGCCGTGACTTCCGCGACCGCGGAGAAGGGCGGAGAGACGATTCAACGCCTGATCGACACCGACGAAGGCGGCCGCCGCCTTGGCGAGGTGGCTTTAGTGCCGAACTCCAGCAAGGTCTCGGAGTCAGGCGTTCTCTTCCTGAACACCCTCTATGATGAGAACGCGGCCAGCCACATCGCGATGGGCCGCTGCTATTCGGAGAACTTGGAGGGCTACGACGAACTCTCGGAGGAACAGCGCCTGGAGCGCGGCGCGAACGACAGCATCATCCACGTCGACTGGATGATCGGGTCCTCGGAAGTCGATGTCGACGGGCTCAAGCCCGACGGCTCCGTTGTTCCGCTCATGAAGAGCGGCGAGTGGGTTTAGCGCGATATTTCCCAGCCCGCAGCGATGATCACGTCCTTACGGCGATTCGCTGGACGCACCTCTAACGTTTGGATCTTGCCGGCTGAGGCCACGCAATGAACCGACGTGTTGCCGGGGGCGTGGAGTTTGAAGTCTACGTCCCAGATCTTTGGCCAGGCTGGGAGGATACGGATTGCGCCTCCGGCTTCCAGTGGTTCGGCTTGTAGGAGCATCAGGTCCGTGGTGCTTAGCAAATTGCCTCCGTGGTTTTGGTCCGGGAGCCAGTCGAAGTTCGGTCCCCAGGTGGCGGGCCAGCGGTAGGCGGGATTCGAGTTCGCGCACTTGACCTTCAGGATTCGGGCCGCTTCGTCAGTTATGCCGAGGAGGGCGGCGACGTTGCCGTCGTATCCCCAGCCGACGTCGAGATGGTTCTTCCGATTGTTGTAGGCGTTGCGGGCCTCGGTTATGAACTGGGAGTTCTGGAGCGACACGATCCGGAATGGCCAGACCGCGTAGAGCTCGCCATTTTCCACGTTGCTCGTGTTCGGACTATACTTCTGGGCCGGAGCGAGCTGTCTTTCTTCGGGCCGGCCGTAAGGCGGGTTCTTGGTTTCGAACGGCAGGTCCGGGCAGGCCGCTTTCATGTGCTCGAAGAAGGCTTTCTGTTTGGCTGTCACGAGAGCGCTGGGCAGGGCGCATAGCCTTTGCGTGGTCGCGATGAGGCCGGCCGTGGTGGGCATGTCGTTCACGACGCCCTCCCAGTAAGTCTCCACGACTTGAGTCGGGTCGAGGACGATCTTGCCTGCGGCGTCCTTCCGGAAGCGGGTGTCGAAGTAGCGAAGCACGGACTCCGCCATCGGGAGGGCGCGCTTCTTCAGGAAGGCTTCGTCTCGGCTGTAGTCCCAGCGGTCCAGCATCAGGGAGACCAGCTCGGGGCCTTGGTTCCAGGCATATTGCCACCAGGGGCAGAGGACGTCTTTGGGCTGGTGCCCCTTCCGGTCCCAGCCGTAGTCTCCGCCGGAGTAGGTTCCGAAGACGGTCATCGTCTCGGGGAAGTAGGCGCCTTCGGCGTTGTGGTACGCCTTGGTGCGCGATTCGGCGAGCGGTCTTGCCTTCTCGTAAAGGCGGAACAGCGGCTCCATCATTTCGAGGTCGCCGGAGGCGAGCATCGGGTGGTAGATGTGGCGTACGTTCTGCCACCAGTGGCTATCGCCCCAGTTTCGGAAATCGGGGTCGAATGGCTTGCCCATCCCCGTGGGCTCGACGGTGTAGTATCCGCCGTTGAACTTGATCGGATACTCGCCTCGACCTTGGCAGGCTTGGACGTAGCGCTGGAGGACGTAGCCGCGGGTGATCTCGTCGTCTCCGGTGAGCACCCAGGAGCGGTTCCAGAACTGGTGCCACCAGTCGACCGTGCGGCCGATGGTGTGACCGGAGATCTTAATGCGATTCAATCCCTGCAGCCAGTCTCCAACCGATGCGGCCTGGGCGGTGAAGGTGGCGATGGCGAACGCAAAGGTCGGGACCGGTTTTCCCGTGGAGATCGCATGCGGGCCTGCAGCTGCGAAGCCAGGTCCCGAAATCCTTCCGCCGAAGGTGCGATGCAGGATCGGATCGAAGGTTCCTGTCAGGCCGGTCAGAGACTGGTTCTCCAAGAGTCTCGGGACCACCGACGTTTCGTTTCGGTGGTACCAAATTACATTTCTTGCGCCTGGGACGAAGACATCGGCCGATTGCACGAGGGGGAACGGCGCGTCGTGAACCGACCAGGCTGAACCCTGTTCCGCTTTCGGAATTGCGCGAGGCACGGTTCGCCAGTTTTCCAGCGAGACCGTGATCTTGGACGCGGTGTCCGTTTGCCCTTCCACGTGGATCACGTGATCGGTGGGGTCCACCCAGAGCGCGAGGCCTGCCTTACGGGTTGTCACGTTCAGAATGCCGTCCCTTAGTCGCAGCGTCTGGCGGAAATCCTGAGCCTCCTTGAATGGGCTCGGATCGAAGTGCACCCTCACCCGGCCTAGCTTTAGGAACCGGCTGATCTCGGAGAGCGCGTCGGTTCGGGCGATGTAGAACATCAGGTCGCCGGTTGCGGCTTCGACCCAGACGTTCAAGACGACTTCGCCGTCGCCGATCGGCATGGAGCCGGCGGCGTTTGCGGACGGGGTGTTCCAGACCACGCCGTACCGGTCGAGGGCGGCGGGGGCTGCGTCTGGAGCGATCGTCGCTATGGCGAGGAGGCAGGGCAGGATCGACATTTCTCAGACCAGTATGGGAACACAACGGTCGGCGGCGGGGTCCCACACAATGGCTCTGCAATAAAACGACTTGTGTTCCTTCGAACCATCAAGCGCTGGCAGGCAATGAGGTCACAATGCTCGAAGCAATTATTGTCATTCTAGTCATCCTTTGGCTCCTCGGCTTTTTCGTCGTTCACATCGGCGGCGGGCTGATCCACATTTTGCTGGTGATCGCCATCATCGTGGTGATCGTGCGATTGCTTCAGGGCCGGCGTCCGCTTTAGGCCTCCGGTGGCTCGATTTGGCGAAGGTCACCATCGGGTGGTAGCCGTAGTTTGGATTGTCGGTCAGGGCGCTCGTTTCTGAGTTTCTGACTTTCTGAGCCGTATCGAGCCGTTCGTACACTCGACGACGGTTTTGAACCTGGACGATCGCGATTTTCCCGTTTCGGCGGAGATTTGTGATCGCGTTTCTGGCGGTACTGGGCTGGATTCTGGCGGTTGCGATGATCTGTTGGGAATCCAGCGGGCCGTCTTTTAGGGCTTCGAGCACTTTGGCTTCACTGTAGTCCAGGTTGTAGTCGGTGTGGTCATGGGCTTCTAGGCGGTCGGTGTCTTGGTAGTCGAGCAGGCCGTGGCTTACCAGGTGGAAGATTCGGTTGATCTGCATGCCTCGGCCTTCGCAGTGGAGGGTTACGAGTCGTGAGGGTTGGGTATCTGCCGGTGCGAGCTCGGCGGGCAAGGGGTTTGGGGCTTTTACTCTAGGGCCGGCTGAAGCCGGCGATCCTGGGATTTCACTGGGCGGGGCGCTTGTGCTACTTGCCAGCTCACCGGGCGGGGCGCCCGGCGTACGCACGAGCGGGGCGCTCGTGCCACTGTTTAGGTTGCGGCTCTTTAGCACGATGCTCATGCTGGAGGCGGCTCCGAGCTGGTCGTTGTCGGCGACTCGACGGCGGCCGCGGGATTCTTCGCCTCGCTTGCTGTGGTGGAGGACGAGGGCGGTGACGTGCTTTTGGCTGCAGAACTCCTTGAGCGGCTGCAGGGTGCGGCGGGCGTTCCAGCTATCCTGCAGCGTTCGGCCCGAGCTGCAGGCGAGCAGGGAGTCGACAACGATGAGCTTCGCCTGCGTCTCGTTGACCCAGCGGCCGAGGGCCATCAGGGCATCTTCGTCATCGATGTTGAGTCGCTGGTAGCAGGTGAAGATCGGGGTGGCGGGATCGGCGAGGGAGCTCTGGTCGTAGATGATCTGTCGCTCGGTGGGGTTCTCCTCGCCGCTGATCCAGAGGACGGCGCCCTGCTCGGTCTTGCGTCCGGCGAATGGGGTGCCGGTGGCGACGGCGAGGGCCATTGCGGTGGCGAGGCAAGACTTGCCGGCTTTGGGTGGGCTGGCGAGGAGGACGAGGTAGTCACGGGGGATCATTCCTTCGACGAGCCACTGGAGGTCGTGGCGGATGTCGACCATCATGGGGAGGAAGAGGTTGCGGTGGAAGTCCTCGCGCTCTTGGATTCTCTGCTGGACGGCGATCGGGTCGTAGGAGATCGGTTCTTCTTTTTGTTTTCGGGCCATGCCCTATTCGGGATCGAGATGGCGTTTTGTCAACTAGTAGGTTGTGGGCTTTAGGCGGTTAGGCATTCCGAGGCTCGCTGCGACCCGTCGGCCTCTCATGGAGGCCTCGCGGTGCTATCGGGCGCTGGGCGATCTTCGCATCGCGGAAAAGTTGCGAGAGTGGGCCAACCCGTTGCGAGCGGATTCTTCGCGCTAGGAGTTGCGGGCCGCTGGACCACCGAGTGACGGCGATCCCAGAATTACAAGTAACGGCCCGCTTCACCCCCCTCGAGGGGGAGTCTCCATGGTGGTAGGGCACAATCATCCCTTGGCTAGAAATCTGGTGGAGGCGGCGAGAATTGAACTCGCTTCCAAAACCGTCGGCCTTCAAATTACCACGAGCGTCTCCCCTGTATTTTTCTCGACGCCGCCCTCTGCCGGGGCCGCCTAGACGGCGTCCAGTTCGATTTATTTAGCCGGGCTTCCTACGAACAGAAGGTCGCCAGGCGATCCGTATTTTTTCACGCCCGACATCTCCCCTAACGGCTCGTGGAGAGCGGACGACGTGGCTACTTAGGCCGCGTAGGCGTAGTTGTTATTCGCAGCTACTTTTGCGATCAGCTTTTAACGAGGCCAACTGATCAACCTCGGCTCGCAACTCGAAGTCGAGCCGGCTCTGTCGAACCCGTTCGCCCCCAATTGACTTGTCATTATAGAACATCGGGAGGTTGGCCCACGTTCCCTGCCCTTGGGGCGAGATTAGAGCAGTTCGAGGAGTCGCGAGGTTTCGCGCTTGTCGAGA
>JBBSFL010000065.1:0-12554 GCA_038238735.1 Fimbriimonadales bacterium
AGCTTGCTGCGCACGCCGCTCTCGCGGATCGAGCCGTCCGCCAAGAGGAGGGTCAGGGCGTTCGAGTTCGAATCGAAGCCAATGTCAGCCTGGCTCACGTCATTGACCGCGATCGCGAACAGGCCCTTCCGGCCCAGCTTGGCCTTCGCCTCCTCCAACTCGGAGGAAGGCTCCGCCGCGAAGCCGACGACGCGGGCACCCGGCTTCGCGCCTTCGGCGAGGGCGGCTAGGATGTCTGGGTTGGGGATCAGGCGGAGGTCCAGGGGCTCGGCGGTGCGGCGGCGCTTGCCTTCGAAGGGGGTCTCGACGCGGTAATCCGCCACGGCGGCGGCGCCGATGATGAGGTCGGCGGAGGGGGCGAAGGGGACGGCGGCGAAGAGCATCTCCGACGCGGTGCGCACGGAGACGACCTCCACCCCCAGAGGATAGGCGACGGAAACCGGCCCGGAGACCACGACGACCCGTGCCGCGCCCATCAGAAGAGCCGCCCGCGCCAGAGCCGCGCCCATCTTGCCGCTAGACCGATTGCCGATGAACCGAACGTCGTCGATCGGCTCATAGGTCGGCCCGCTGGTGATCAAGATCGTCTTCTCCGCGAGGGCTTGGGAAGCGGTGGCGACCTCTTGCACGACGGAGACGATCCGCTCGATCGAGGCCAGCTTCCCCTGCCCCTTCTCGCCACACGCGACATCGCCCTCGTCGGGCTCGACGATGGCGGCGGCTCTTGATTTGAGCTTCGCCAGTGCTTCTTGGGTCGCCTCGTGGGCATACATCTGGGGGTTCATCGCGGGCGCGACGATGAGGGGCGCAGTGGAGGCGAGGGCGAGCGTCGTCAGCATGTCCTCGCCGATGCCGTGGGCGAGATTGGAGAGAGTGTTGGCGGTCGCGGGGGCGATCAGGACAACATCGGCCCACCGCGCCCAGTCGATATGCGCCATCCGGCCCGCTTCAGGCTCTTCGAAGGTGTCTTGCAGGCACGGCTCGCCGGTGAGGGCCTCGAAGAGGGCGCGGGTGACGAACTTTTCGGCGGCGTCGGTGAGGCAGACTCGGACGGAGAATCCCTGTCGTATCAGCTCGCGGGCGAGGTCGGCGGCGCGGTAGGCGGCCACGCTCCCGCTGACGCCGAGCACGAGGTTCATGGCATTTAGGGTAGCACGGGTTGGGGGGAGGGCGTAGGGGGGTGAGGACGTGATAGCGTGAGGCGTGACGGGTTGAGGTCCTGCTATGGGACCGTTAGTTTGTCTTCCAGCTTTTCCACGCCTTTGATGCCGTTGACGAGATCGACGATGGTCTTGTGCTGCTCCTCGGTGGGGACATGGCCGGAGAGGGTCACCGTTGAATCCTGGGCGTCGATTTTCATGCCGCTGATGTCGAGGTCTTTGCGCCAGGTCAGCACCATGTTCACCTTGCCGCCGACGGAGGCATTGGCCATCGCGGTGCCCGCGCTGTGGGCGAGATTGCTGGCGTCCCGCTCGAGATTCTCGGCGTCGCGCTGGTTGCAGCCGATCGCGATGAGGGCCAGCGAAAGAAAGGCAAGTCGTCGCATCACGCCTTAACTACCGCCGGCCACGCGAAAAGGATTCACCTATAGGGCGTAGGGCCCGGGTTCTAGACTTCCACCGTTAGCGCCAAGGTGATGTCGAGCTTGAGGGCCTTGGAGATGGGGCACCCGGCCTTGGCGGCGTCGGCGGCTTCCCGGATCTTCGCCTCGTCGGCTCCCGGCGCCTTCACGGTGGTCGTCAGGGCGCTCGAGGTCAGGGCGAGATTCTCCATCGTCACGGCGGCGGTCGTCTCGATCGATTCGGGCGTAATCCCGCGCTCGCCAAGCTGACCCGAGAGGGCCATCGAGAAGCAGGCCGAATGGGCAGCACCGATCAATTCCTCTGGGTTGAGGCCCACGCCTTCTGCGAACCGGGTGCGGAACGAATATTGGGTGCCTTGGATGGCCCCGCTCTCCGTAGAAACTACACCCTCGCCTTCTTTCAGGTTGCCCTTCCAAACAGCCGTCGCTTTACGAACCATCTCCAACTCTCCTCGCCTACTGGCTTCTAACTCTACGAGTCTTGACTCTCGGAATGCGCGTCTGGGCAGGGCAGGTAGCCTTATCCGTGCCCGAATTGGTGGATCAACTCGTGGAGGAGGCGCGCGGAGTTCGCGAGAACGCTTACGCCCGATACAGCGGATACAAGGTGGGTGCGGCACTTTCCGATGAGCGGGGCCGGGTTTTTCTTGGCGCGAATGCGGAGAATGTCGCCTTCGGCTCGACGCTATGCGCGGAGCGGGCCGCGGTGCTTGCGATGGTCGCGGCGGGGGGCCGGCGAATTCGGGCCTTGGCGGTCGCGACGAGCGACGGCGGGACACCTTGCGGGGCTTGCCTTCAAGTGCTTCGCGAATTCGCGGGCACGGATTTGCCAATTTATCTCGCCTCCGATTCTGGAGTAGAGGAAGCGACTCTTGGAAGTTTTCTGCCTCGCGGATTCGATAGTAACGAGGTAGACCGAACCTTAGACGGTGGCTGAGGAGTCGTAGGAATACACGTTTTGGAGACCCATGGTTAAGCGAATTATCGTAATTTCCCTGTTTGTGCTGACGCTCATCCTCATCGGATGTGGTGGTGGAGGCGGAGGCGGCAACGGGGGTGGGAATGGTGGCGGCAACGGCGGCTCATTCGGCACGATCCGTATCGAAGCCTTTACCAGCGGCGGGCAGTATGTCGATCCCAAGAACCTGCAGGTGGGCGATACGGTCCAGTTTAAGCTTGTTCACTACTCGACGACCGGGGCTCGACAGTTCCTCTCCGCAACCGGATCGTTTTTTACGACAGATACGACCAACCAGGCCGGTGTCCTCGCAGCGAACGGCTCGTATACGGCCACAAATGTTTCGGCGACGACCTACACGGTGTCGGCAACCGCCTCGGTGGATGGATCGCTTTATCAGAAGAACTATGTGGTGAAGGCTGCCCAGTCTTCCGTACGTGGGCGACTTGTGGATTCAAATGGCTTTCCTGTGGAGGGCGTCGAGGTGGATTTCTACACTGCTGCCGCAACCAAGGTGGGGAGCAGCATTTCGACCGGCGACGGCGAATTCTATGCGGCCGTTCCGACTACCGCGACTCGGTTCCAGTTACTCGGCTCGACTGTAAACACCGCGATCTACAACCAATCCTACAACTATAACACGAAGAGCTATTCCAGCTTGATCGCGTCTTGCTCGGCGCCGCTCCCGGCCCTGACCAACGGCGTGACGGCGAGTCTCGTGACGAACGTGGTGCTGCTTTCGAAGACGGATGCCGGCGGAAACCTCAATCCTCCTCCGCCCCCGCCCACCGGCTGCGGACCCTAGTTTCGGGGCGCGAGCAGGAAGGTGGTGACCGCGTTGATCTGCGCGGGCGTCATCTTCGTGCCGAAAGCGGGCATTGTTGATCCTGGGCTGACGGTTTAAGGGTTGGTGATGTACCGGGCGAGCCAAGCAGCGTCGCGACCCTTC
The DNA here is from genome assembly GCA_038238735.1 of Fimbriimonadales bacterium. GTDB lineage: Bacteria > Armatimonadota > Fimbriimonadia > Fimbriimonadales > Fimbriimonadaceae > JAFDWR01. The sequence goes on from JBBSFL010000065.1 coordinate 3,490, forward strand.
TTCGCCTCGCCCGTCAGATCGGGGCCGACGTCTCCGTTCGCCCCGTCGGTTCCGTGGCAGCTCGCGCAGCCCTTTGAGTTGAAGAGCGACTTGCCGAGCGCGATGATTTTGGGGTCGCCGGGTCGGTCGGTGACCGACCCGTGTTTGGCATCTTCGGGCACCTTCTGGTCGCCGACTATCGGTGCAAACTTGCCTCCGAAAACCAGGGCTCAGACGTCGAAGTAAACCAAAAAGACGGCCAAACCGGCACGTGGGACGACGGCTCCAAGCTTGCGGGCGAGCAGGGGAAGGATCGCCAGGAATCCGATAAAGAGGCCCGGAACAACCATCGCGCCGATCCAACCGAGGGACGGCGAGATCGTTTGAAAGGCGCGCAGGGATCCGTGGAGCGGCCATGTATACCAACTGGCCAACGCCTGATAGCCGTCGAAGTCGTCGACCGTCGCCGCGGTGCCGGTGGGGGTTCCGAGAAAGGAAAGCAGAGCTGCCGCGACTAGCGGCATGGCGGCCGCCCACTTGTTGATCGAACCATCCGCCTTGCGGAAATAAGCCATGCCCGCGGCGAGGAGAATGAGAATCGCTGCTCCGGCAAGAGAAGGGCATGCAGGCCGTTCCACTCGCTCAGGGTTGCTTGTCCGAACTTGGGACCGCCAAGGGAGGCTGTTCTCAGCAGGCTTCCGACGCCGGGAACGCCGGCGGAAATCCCGGTCTCGACCACTACCGTCTGCACGTCGTGCTGGTCCATCGGCAGCAGATTTCCCGTCGCCTGGAAGCCGAAGGCGCAAAGGAATATCGCGAGGGAGGCCAGCCACCGCCAATGGTTCGGGGGCTCATATCGTCCGAGCCAGTGGGAAATTGCGAGATGCAGGAACGACCAGGCGATAAGCACCGCGCTACCCCAGTAGTTGAAGCCGAGCAAGAACCGACCCCAACCCCCGCCGTCTCGAAGCGCCTGCACGCTCGCGTGCGCTCCGTCCAAAGTTGGGTGGTATTGGCGGCTGAGCAGGAATCCGACGAGAAGTTGCGCCGCAATCAGGAGCAGCAGGCCGGCCGCTGAAGAAAGCAGTGCGTCCGCCCCTTTGCCGTTCTGTCTTATCTGCGCCTCGCCATCTTGAAACAGTCTACGCACCAGGGGTCGAAAGATACGCCGCTACTTCGCCGGATCGATTGTGATCTCGAGGACCGGGTGCAACTCCTTCTTGTCGGCGTCTTTGCTGTACAACTTGTAAACCGCCGTGCTTCCCATCGTCTGCACGTCGTCGGTGGACGTCAGAGCCAGTCCCAGCAGGTGTTCCGCACTATCCCGCGCGGCCGAAAGATCCTTCTTGAAATCCGCCGGGCCCTTCAGGAGGTCGATCACGAGCGGGAACGGCTTGCCCGCCGGCCAATCTTTCGGCGAAGCAGAACCGTAGACCGCCTTGTCGTCTTTGTCCGGGTTCAGGGTGTGCACGATATCGTATTCCCAGGTCTTCTCCGAGAAATCTGTCCGAAGGGCGCGCACCTGCAGGGGGTTGTCTTTGATGTAGTCCGACGTGTAGCCGGGATCGGCGATGCTGGTGAGGGTCAGCTTTGCCCCGGTGATCATGCCTTTTGGCAGCGTCTTCAGGTCGAACTTCAGGTAGCTGTAGCTGAACTCTTCGGACTCTTCCGGGCTCGGCGCCACCGCCTTCCCCTCCGCCCCCCAAACCCGCAAGTACGGGTCCTTGCTCGGGTCGCTCGCGTGGGGATACACCCAGATATCGTCGCTCGGCTCCAGCCGAAAAGTTTGCGGCTCGGCGCGCAGCAGGGTCGTAGCGAGGAGTAAAGCGATCATAAATCCATTATGAGATGTCGAACGGGGACCGGAGATTCGTTAGATTGCGCTGACATGCCAGTGCTTACGCCAGGCGAAATGTCGCCATTAAGCATCGCAAGTGTTGCGGCGTCAGAATAAGACGTGCACGCAATCCGGGTGCTGGAGTTCGAGCTGGTTCGCGAAAGTCTGCAGAGATTTTGCGAGACGACGATCGGGGCTGCCCATGCCCAGGAACTTGCCCCTACATTCGACTCCGACGAGGTCTGGCGTCGCCAGAGCCTGACCCTCGAAGCCTACGAGCTCATTTCGCGCCACGCCGCACCTAGTCTCGGCGCCATTCGGGATGTGCGCCAAGCCGTGGATCGTGCCTCCAAGGGCGGCGTGCTCGGTGGGCAGGAAATCTTCGTCGTCGGCGATTCGCTCGTCGCGATGCGCAGCTTCAAGACCTTTTTACGCCCGCGAAGAGAGGAGGCGCGCGGCCTATGGCGCATCGGCGAGGGACTCGCCGAAATTCCGCGGCTGGAAACGACGATCTTCGACAGTCTCGAACCGAATGGGGAAGTGAAAGACGGTGCTTCCGCGCAGCTTGCGATGCTCCGCCAGCGAAAGAAGACCACCTCCTCGCGCATCCAGGAGCGAATCCAAAGCTACACCACGGGCTCCACGCGGGACCTCCTCAGCGATCCGATCTTCACGGTCCGCGACGGCCGTTACGTGATCCCGGTCAAGGCCGAAAATCGAGGCAAAATCCGCGGCATCGTCCACGACAGTTCGGCAACGGGTGCGACGATCTTCGTCGAGCCCGAGGACGTCCTCCAACTCGGCAACGCCCTCCGAGAGATCGAAGCCCACGAGCGAGAGGAGGTCACCCGCATCCTAACCGCCCTTTCCGGCAAGGTGGGGGGTGTCGCTCGCGAGACTATCGAGGGCCTGGAAGCTGCGGGACTGATGGACCTGCAGGTCGCAAAGGCGAAACTGGGATTCGACATGAAGGCGACCGCTCCCCTGAAGGCAAACGGCGCAACCCTGCAAGTTCAAGGCGGTCGTCACCCGCTACTAGACCAAGCAAAGGCCGTACCGCTCGATCTACGTTTGGGAGGAACAATCCCCTCCATTCCGATGGAGGCTTCAGCGGGCGGTCCGCAAAGCGCGGACCCTGTGAGCGTCCTCATCACCGGACCCAACACCGGCGGCAAGACGGTCGGGCTCTTCGTCCTGATGGCCCAGGCCGGCCTCATGCTCCCGGCTCTCCACGTTCGCCTCGGCCCATTCTCCCAGGTCTGGGCCGACATTGGTGACGAGCAGTCCATCGAACAGTCGCTTTCGACTTTCAGCGGCCACCTCAAGAACATCGCCGAGGCTCTCGCGGGCTTGAAACCGGGCGCGCTGGTGCTGCTAGACGAACTCGGCGCGGGCACGGATCCTGCCGAGGGCGCGGCGCTGGCTCGGGCGATCCTTTTGGAAATGCACGCCAAAGGCGCGGTGGTCCTCGCGAGCACCCACTATGGGGAGCTTAAGGCGTTCGCATACAACACACCAGGCTTCAGTAACGCGGCGATGGAATTCGACCACAAATCCCTCCGCCCCACGTACAAGCTGCTGATGGGATCTCCCGGCGCGTCCCAAGCCCTGCGCATCGCCGAGCGCTACGGAATTCCTAAGCCGGTGGTGGAAGCCGCCAAAGAGGGCCTTACCGAGCAACAACAAGACCTCTCCCGAATGCTCGAGCAGCTCGAACAAGCCCAGCGCCAAGCCCGCATCGCTCAAGGCGAGGCCGATCGCCGATCCGCCGAAACGAAGCGCAAGGAGGCTGAAGCCGACCGGAAACTCGGCGAGGCCAACGACATACGGGAGAAAGCGAGCGCCCGTGCCGCGGAGGCGCTCCAAGACGTCTTGCGCGAGATTCGTCTGGAAGCCGCGCGGCTTTTCGATGACCTTAAAAAGAACCCGAGAGACACCGACCGTGTTCGCCAGGGCCTTAAAGATCTCCAAGAGATTGGCGGCGAGTTCGCCAAAGACTTCGCCCCCAAGCCGAAAGCCCGGTCCAAGACGGCGAATCTCACCAAGGGCATGTCGGTCCGGATCGAAGGCTATCCGCAGGTCGGCACGGTCGTCGAAGACCCCCGCGGAGACAACGTCACCGTACAGATGGGAATGCTCAAGATGACCGTCCCCATCACATCGGTTTCAACCGCCGAAGCGGCACGCCCAGCGGCCAAGCCCCGCGTCAATCTTGGCCTCCAAAAAGCACAGTCCGCCACGACGGAGATCCACCTGCGCGGTATGCGAGCCGAAGACGCTATCGAGCAGCTCGAAAAGTTTATCGACGACGCCATGCTAGCCGGCCTCCCTGCGGTTCGCATCGTCCACGGCAAAGGGGAAGGCATCCTCCGAAAAGCCGCCGAAACCTATCTCCGCCGAAACCGCGGCGTCGCAACCTTCCGAGAAGGCGACCCCGCGGAGGGTGGCGCTGGTGTGACTATCGCAACGTTCAAATAACTATGCCTGTCTCACTACTGATTTTGGCCCTTCTCAAGGGAACCGCAACTCCCATGAGCGTTCTCCACGCCTACTGGGACAAGCTCGGGAAAGCCCACCGCCTCTATGCCAAGTTCACTATCCCGAACCCCGCCGAGGGACGCGACGAGTCCTTCGACTGTTGGCTAGAAAAGCCGTCCTCGATGCGCCTGAAAGGCCCTGGTTTGCTGATCCGCTCCGATGGCAAGACGACATGGATCGAGAACACTAGGCTCGGCACCAAGCGCGAAGGGCGCGCCAGCCCGGACGACATCCCGCCCGCCCTCGAACCGTTTTTCAATCGCCATCGATGGGATGCGGCGGGGTGGAGCAACTTCGAGGGCAGGAAGCAGTGCGTAATGCTCAGCGCACGAAGCGGCGCCAGGGTGCCTTCCGGCATTCACATCTACCTGAACCCTGAGACGAGGCTGCCCTTAGGCACAACTTACCAATCCGTTGGTCAGAGCTATCTGGGAAGGATTCGGCTCCTTCAACTCGATCCACCGACGATATCTCCTAAGCACGGTTGACAAATCGCGACTGGATACTTTTTGAGTGAATGAAGCGCGAGGCTGCGTCCAAGGCTGATCGTTACAATTGCAGGTTGGAGGCATTACGGAACGGTCTCGGACGGAGCCTCGCGCTCCAAAGCATGTCGTCTGAACCCAAATGCTTCGGTGCACCGAGCCCGAAAATTCTGTACGTGCCTGCGATCACGAGGTGGGGATCAACTGGAAACGGTGCGGGTGGGGCGTTGCGAGTTCGCGCTGGCGCAGAATTACCGCCTGCTCCAAGGCGTCCAAGGACCGCAGGGCCCGGTCGCGCTGCACGCCTGGCACGTCGGTTAGGCCAATCTCGACCGTCCGCCACTGCGCGTATTGCATCGAGGCGCGCTGCTGCGTCATAAGCACTACTTGCCAGGCCTGCCGGACCATCGGAGTGTCCAAACTCGACAGCTCGATGCCGTCTTCAAGCTGCTGCCGGCTGAAAACGCCGACATCGAGATCGTCGATCCGCAGCTTGTACTCAGGCGCCTGCAAACCCCGAACCCGGATGCCTTCCTTGTTCAGGTCGGTCATCGCCCCCGCCGAGCGGATTGCGAGCGCCACGCGCGGATTCTTGTACTCAAGCGGAAAGGGGAGGCACGCCTCCTCCTCAGTCCAGCTCGCGCCGCGATCGAACTTCATGTTCGTCAGGTACGCGCCCATCCGCTGAACCACCGCTCCGCGCGAGGCGTCGAGATCGACGAAGGAGACCAGCTTCGGCGCCTCCCAGGCCTTCAAGAGCTCGGAGGCCATCACCAAATGCCCCGCCGGCTCGGGATGGATTCGATCCGGGATCAGCCGCTTCGCGACATCCGCATCGTACGCTTTGGCCTTCGCCAGGGCGTCCTTTAGGGGAGCGTTGAAGTCCACGCACTCTGCGCCGGACTGCCCCGCCAACTCTTCCACATAGCCTGAAAACTGATCCAAAGTCGCCGTGTACCCGCCCGGAAACGACGGAGGGAAATTGACGTCGTCGTACGGCGACGGCTTAATCAGCACGAGACGTGCATTCGGCAGAGCCTGCTTCAATCGGTCGACGATGTGCGAATAGCCTTCTTTGTAGGTTTGAAACGCTTTGTCGTTCGGCGGCTGATAGTTGCCGTCGTTCATACCGAGGAGGATCGTCACGACGGTGGGTTTGCGGGCGATCACGTCACGATCGAGCCGCTGGTCCACGGTCCCGCCTCCCCCGCCCGTCACCCGATCGCCACTCCAGCCGGAGTTCACGAAGCTGACGTTCAGCTTCGGAAAGCGGGTGAGGATGAACGACTCGACATAACGGCAATACGCGCCGGCCTCGGTGATGCTGTCTCCGTAGAACACCACCCGGTCGTGGTCGTGGATAAAGAAGCTCCCAGGTTGGACGGCCAGCATCGCGGTCGCCGCCGCAAAGAGTGAGGGCATCGCGTGATTTTACATGCTGCAATCCGAGGGAAAATATATCGCCCTGATGAAGGTGGGCGACATGGCCCGGCTCCTGGAGTCGAACGGATGGATCAACCGATTCCGCTCGAAGCAGCCGTGAGCATCGCGTCCGCAAATCGGTCGACCTCCTGCACGGTTGAGTAGACGTTCGGAGTCACGCGGATTCCTTTGACCCAATCGTTGACGATCGTCGTCACGAAGATCCCGTGCTTGGCGAGCAGCCACTCGCCTAGTTTCCCCGGTTCGATCCCGTCGATCCCAACTGTCGTGATCGCGCAAGAGTGTCTTGGGTCGAGGCTCGTATAGAAGCGGACCGTCTTGAGTTCCTGAAGTCGGTCGGTCCAGCGGTGGCGCAGATAGCGTAGGCGCGCCTCCTTTCGCTTGATACCGATCATCTCATGGAACGTGATCGCCTCGCCGATCGCGTTGTGGTTGGCGGCAGGGTGGGTTCCTATCTCCTCGAACTTTCGGATGTTGGCGGTTTGCTCTTTACTCGACGCCATCATCGACCAGACCTCGGGAATTCGGTCCCTCCTAACGTAGAGGAAACCAGTTCCGATGGGTGCCATCAGCCACTTGTGGAGGGAGGTGCCGAAGAAGTCGCAGCCTAGATCCTTTTGATCGAATTCGAACTGGACGAACGAGTGGGCTCCATCCACGATCACGGGGATGCCGTGCCGCCGGCCAAGCTCGGCGACGGCCCGGACCGGGAATATCTGCCCGTTAAGGAACGAGACGTGGGAGATGAGAATCATCTTCGTGTTCTTCGTGATTCCTTCCTCAACTGCTCGGGATAGCTCGCTGGATTCCTTCGGCACGGCGGGGACTTTGACTTGCACCATCTTCAACCCTTCGCGACGTTCGCGCTGCTGAATCGTGTTGATCATGCGCGGATAGTCGAAATTGGTAGTTAGAATCTCGTCCCCGGCATGAAGATCGAAGCCAAAGAGGAGGGTTTCGAGTGACTCGCTGGCGTTGCGGGTGATGGCGATTTCCTCCGTGTCGCAGTTGAAAACTCGAGCGAGCCGCAACCGCACAGACTCGATCTCCGGCTCCAAGATGCGCCACATGTAGTTGCTTGGCCCCTGATTGGAGAATTGAAGCTGTCTTTCGAGGGTTTGCTGCACGATCCGGGGCGAGGGCGAACAGCCCCCGTTGTTAAAGTTGACGGTGTTGCGGTCGAGGGTGAATGCCTGCTGAATCTGCGCCCAGAATTCTTCGTCGTCCGCTTCGGGGGCACCGCCTAAGTTGGAAAGCAGCTGCTCGACGCGGTCGAGCGTGTCATTCCTAAAGGCGGTAGTGACCAAGCTAGCGAGAAGAAGTTCGCGGCGCGAGAGCATCGCCCATATTAGCGCTTCCCGTAGCGCTAGACTGACCATGGGATGAGCACACCACTTCGAGAAATGGCTTCTTGGAAGACTTTGGCTTCTTTGGTTGAAGGAGTCGGGTCGGAGCACCTACGCGACCTCTTCGAGGCGGATCCTGCCAGGGCAGGGAAGTTTAGCTTGGATGCCCTCGGCATCTTTTTCGACTACTCGAAGAATCGGATTACGACGGAGGTTCTCGAAGGTCTCTTTGCCTTAGCGGTCGAGTCGGGAGTCGAGCAAAGGCGGGATGAGATGTTTCGTGGGAACAAGATCAACGTCACCGAAAATCGCGCGGTTCTGCATGTTGCGCTACGCGCTCCCGAGGGCGCGGAGATCGAGGTCGACGGTGAGAATGTTGTCCCGTGGGTTCACGAAGTTCTGGGCAAGATGTCCGCCTTCTCCGACCGCGTGAGGTCCGGCGAGTGGAAAGGGCATAGCGGGCGCGCGATTCGGAATGTGGTGAACATCGGCATCGGCGGCTCCGATCTGGGGCCGGTGATGGCCTATGAGGCGCTGAAGCACTACAGCCGCCGAGACATGAATTTCCGATTCGTCTCCAACATCGATGGGACAGACTTCATCGAGGCGACGCGCGATCTGGATCCGGCCGAAACCCTGTTCCTGGTTTCTTCCAAGACCTTTACGACCTTGGAGACGATGACCAACGCGCAGTCTGCACGCAAGTGGGTGGTCGATGCCTTGAAGGATGAAAGCGCGGTCGCAAAGCACTTCGTCGCCATCTCAACTAACGCCGAAGCGGTGTCGAAGTTTGGGATCGACACCGCGAATATGTTCGAGTTTTGGGACTGGGTTGGCGGACGCTATTCGATGGATTCCGCGATCGGCCTCTCAACGATGCTGGCGGTCGGACCAGACAATTTCAAAACCATGCTCGCCGGCTTTCACGCGATGGACGAGCATTTCCGCACTGCTCCCCTGGCCGAAAACTTGCCGGTTTTGATGGGCCTGTTGACCGTCTGGTATTCAAGCTTTCTCGGCTGCCAATCGGTGGCCGTCCTGCCGTACGAGCAGTACATGAAGCGATTTCCCGCCTACCTGCAGCAACTCACGATGGAAAGCAACGGGAAGCACGTCACCCTCGACGGACGGCAAGCGGACTATCCGACGGGCCCCGTCTATTGGGGCGAGCCGGGAACGAATGGGCAGCATTCGTTCTACCAGCTGATCCATCAGGGCACGGAGTTGATTCCGTGCGACTTCATCGCGTTCATGGAGCCTCTGAACCCGTTGGGCCGACATCACGACTACCTGATCGCGAACGTACTGGCTCAGGCGGAGGCTCTGGCATTTGGCAAGACATCCGAAGAGGTGCGCGCGGAAGGAGTCGCCGAGAACCTAGTTTCGCATCGGACGTTCGAGGGCAACCGGCCCTCCAACATGCTCTTTCTGGACAAG
>JBBSFL010000066.1:0-12325 GCA_038238735.1 Fimbriimonadales bacterium
AGGTGGCGCATTGCCGCCCGCCGCGAACAGGACGTCGCCTTCTGACTCGAAGGATCCAATCTGGGGATTCTGCTTGCCGTTCGTAGCGGATGAAACCTCGCCTTGGAGCGCGGCATAGAGGTCGCTGACCGTGAAAACGTTGCCTGGCGTACCGGCGCGGCTGTTCAATTCCTCGACTAGCTTCGAGGTGAAGACTCCGTGGCCGAGGTCGGAGCGCTCAGACGTTTGCTCGCCTTTGCTGCCTCCGGTTAGCACCATGCGAGCCTTTCGGGCCAGCATGACCGCTGCCGCCTGCTTAGATAATCCGCCACGCATTCGCGCCAAAAGGCCGCTGAAGCAGGCGTCGGCAATAACGAGAGCGTGCTTGGCTGGGCTGGCATCCAGGTACTCCCAGATTTGGCGCATCGGCAGGCAAGTTCGAAGATAGGGAGCGGAGTTACTCGGATTGGTGAGATCGACCTTGGCGTCGGCAGGGATCAAGTAGCCCATCTCGCCGCCGCCGGGCGTCGGCACGGTTTGGCCGTGGCCGGAAAAATAGACCAGCACGCGATCATCGACTTTCACCTTGTCGCTATCCGCGAAGGAGGCCAGCGTGTCTCGAATATTCGCTAAGGTTGCATCCGCATCGGTGAGGAGGATCACGTTCTTCGCTTCGAAGCCGTAGTTGCGCACCAAGACATCCCTTAGAGCCGTGGCGTCCCGAACGGCGAAAGAGAGCTGGTTCTGAGGGGGCAAATTGGGATATTTGTTGATTCCGATGATCAGGGCATGTGAACCCGTGTAGAGGGGCTTGCCGCCGGCCAGGGACGGGGTGCCGCGCGTTTCGATCAGGTTCTTATTCGTGTCTGCGGGAGGCTTCGGCTTGGGAGGAGCTGCAAAGCCCAAAGTTAGCAGGAAGAACACTATCGCCAAGCTTCTCATTTCACTCATAGGATAACACTAGACCTAGTAAATTCTCGGGACATCTGGACAAATCTTGCCGCTTCGCTTACACTATGGCAGTGGACACCAAGGTCGACATCGCTGCCGCTATCCGGCACAACTACCTCTTGCACGGCTTAGAAGCCGAGCAGATCGATCGAATCGCCGCGCTCGGACACGTGCAGGAGTTCAGCGGAGGCGACACGATTCTGCGCCAATTCGCCAAGGATTCGGACATGATGATCCTGCTCGACGGAAAGGCGAGGGTTAATACATTTTCGGGCGAATTGATCGCGGAAGCCGGACCGGGCAGCGTTATCGGCGAGATTTCTCTGATCGACGACAAGCCACGTTCCGCGACCGTCGTCGCAGTCGGCCACTGCGTGGCGGCTTGCATCCCGAGCGCCGATCTTCACAAACTGATGGACGATGCGCCGGAGATCGCGAAGGTTCTCCTGCTCAATATCGGCAAGATCCTATGCGCCCGTCTGAGGGCCGCCAATGTGCAGCTAGATCTTGTCGTCGGCCGCAGCTAGCGGACGAAGTGGATCTGCGGGTCGTTGATCGAATCCAGCAGCATCAGGGCGACGACCGGCATCGGCCGCGCCTTGGCGACGTCGCGAGCCTCATCGAACGATAGCTCCTTCGTCGTCATCCCGCCGAGGTCGATCCACTCGGCGAAACGGAACGCGCCGCCTTCGCTGCTGAAGCAAGCCAAGCCATGCACGCCTTCGTGGCAGAAACAGCCATACCGGTCGCTCGATGGATGATGGAGCACGTAAATCGTGTCGGGGAACGTTTCGGCAATTCCCAAAAGGGGGAGATCGAGGACCTGGTTCATGGCTCTGGTGAGCATCTTATCGGGAATAAACGAGCGATCTTGACCAGAAGCTTGGTCGACTGGCGTTTTTGCGCCTAACTTCGCAGGGAAGCAAAACCTTCTGCGTGAATCTGACGAGGGGTGTATTCGGCGCTATGCCAAATATGATGTACGGATAATGACAGACAGGGCGCGACAGTTCAGCCGCGCTGGTTCAAAGCTGTGGAATCATCAGACTTAACCCTAGGCCCGGTTTAAAGCGCCTGACGTGTAGATGTGCAAATGGATAGTGGCGCCCTGGAAGGGACTCGAACCCCCGACACCCAGTTCCGCTTCCCACTTCGAGTTTCCCCGCCCTCGGCCTTGCCGAAGTTCGTGGTCTGGACTCTGTCTTGGCCCTGCCTCTTCCGAGGTTTAGGCCCCTCCCGTCGAGTCTCTACACGTTCCCTCGCGGGCTTCGCTCGGTGTTCCCAGTGAAGGGTTCGCCGAATTTGAGAGGTTCTGCACCCAGGGTTTCCCCCGAGGCACTCCGGTAACGGTCAAGACTGGTGCTCTATCCACTGAGCTACCAGGGCACGCCGGAGAGAATATACCTGCTGGATTAGGGTGCAGGGGTCAGGTGCGCGAGGGCGCGGGGAGAAGGCAACGTTCCCGTCTTTCCCCCAAGTTTATGCCGAAGGCTTTGAAAGAAGCATTCTGTTGGGTTGGGAGTTGGTGGCGCCCGGCACACGTGCACCCGGCCACCCGACCTAAATCAAAACGCACAGCCTGAGGTCTTGGCCTGCGGCGCGTATTCCGGATCGAACGGTTGCTCCGGGACGCGCGCCTCTTGAGCCATCAGGTGGTTCATCTCCTTAAGCATGGCCACCGAATAGCCCGGCCACATCTTGACGATCTTGCCGTCTTTCAGGAGGGCGCTGTAGACCGAGTGCTTCGCTTGATAGGCATGGATAATCGTCTTTTTCTCGTCTTGAATGATCGGGAACGGCACGCTGTACCGAACCCACCAGTCATTAGCGGCGGCTTTGTCGCCATTCGTCACGCCAAGAAACTCGATCGCTCCGTCGAAGTGCTTGTAAAGCTTGCCCATGATCGGCTGGGCGTCGACACTACAGGGACATCCATCGACGATGAAGAGGAGGAATTGCGGGCGGGAGATGCCGCCTAGATCGTGCTTGCCGCCTCTTGCGTCTTCGACGGTCATGGGCGGAGCGGGCTTTAGGTTTTGGGCCTTTGTCTCCTGCTCCATCTGTGGTGTGACGGGATGGCGGGGCTCATTCGAAGACAGCCCCAGAGCTTTGAGGTCACCGGCTGTTTCCTGCTTGCCATCTTGAGCGTGAAGCATCATCAAGCCGCCTGCGCAGGCAAGGGCAAGACCGGCGGGTAGGGTCACGGTGATCAGCCGCATGACTCTATTCTGGCTCATTCCTCGTCCTATCCATTAGCGGTTCCAGTGGCGGGCAGCCGGCCAAAAGTCCCCCTGGTAAAACGATAGAGGCGGAATGGAGTTAAAGTAGATGCGGGCGGCGAATTTGCGGTCCGCGGAGAAAAAATGTCGGGAAGCATGAAACTTGGCCTTACCATCCTCGGCGCAGTCGTCGCATTCTACGTTCTCACGTGGGTCATTCGATCGCTAATCATCGTCGCGATCATTGCTGGAATCGTTCTCGTCGTCGGCGGACTTATATCGAGCAACGGCAAGCCGCTGGGCGGCGGCCGCCGCTTTCTACCGTAATCCACTTGCGCGGTAGCCTTGGCTATGCTTGCCGCGCTGGCGCTTCTTAGCAGCGTCCTCGTCCCAGATATCGAACCGATTCGGCGAGACGCTTGGGGCGTGCCTCACATTCGAGCGGTCTCCGCGAAGGAGGCTTGGTTTTACAGCGGCTACGCCACCGCCCAAGACCGCCTTTGGCAGATGGAGATGTCTCGTCGAGTTGCCGAGGGGCGGCTGTGCGAGGTCTTTGGGACGAAGTATGTAGCGGCCGACGCGGAAACCATTCGCCTTGGCTACACGCGAGCCGATATGCTCGGGCAGTTCCGGCGACTGAAGCCGGGAGCCCGCGAGGCGCTGGACGATTACGCACGTGGTGTGAATGCCTGGATCGATGAGGCTCGCCGGCGAAAGGAGCTTCCCGGCGGCTACGGAGCGATGCATTTCGAGCCGAGGCCCTGGGAGAACGTCGATTCCGTCGCCATCGCAGTCTCGCTGTTTCAGCGCTTCGGCAAGGGCGCCTCTGGCCAGTTGCGGAATCTGGCCGCTCTGCAGTATCTGAAGGCCCAGCCCGGAATCTCGGGTCGGGCGCTCGATGCCTGTGATGATCTTGGCTGGATCAACGATCCAGCCGCCCCGACTACGGTCTTGCCCGAAGACCAGCCGGCGAGAGACGAAAATGTTTTTCCAGCGATCACCCGGGCTCAGACGCAGAGTCAGCTTGCCGCTCTGCCTGATTTGAGCCTGATGGAGTTGTTGCCGGCCCTCCGTGCCTTGGATAAGCCCACCGCGACTCTCGTCGCGGAGAGCCTGGGTTCTCCCTTCAAAGTGGGTAGCTACGCAATGGTCGTTTCGCCATTTCGGTCGACAACCGGCCGGGCTCTGCTCCTTTCCGGTCCCCAGATGGGCTTCACTGCCCCATCCGTTGTCCACGAGATCGCGATCAAGGCGCCCGGAATTGAGGTCACGGGCATGGATGTTCCGGGCGTTCCCGGTGTGCTCGTCGGTTCGACGCCGGAGTTTGCGTGGGGTCTGACTTCCGGGATTGCGGATTCGGACGACGTGTTCGTCTTCGATCGCTCGGGGCCCGCACGATATTTGGTCGACGGCAAGGTCGTCGATGTCGAGAAAGTCGCAATGGAACTGCCGGTCGCAGGAGCTGGAATCCAGAATTTCGAGCAGCTCCGGACGAAGTACGGACCGGTGGTCTTGGCTACGAAAAGTCACTTCTTCGTTCGCCGCTCGACTTATTGGCGGCGCGAAATGAAGGCGTACGAGTCGCTGCTCGACCTATATTCGGCGAAGAGACCGTCTCAGATTGAACGCGCGATCCGGTCGGCGCCGATGAGCTTCAACTTCTTCTACGCGACTACGTCGGGGCAAACCGGATACCTCTACATCGGCGACGTGCCTCTTCGCGCGCCGGGCATCGACCCGCGCTTCCCTACTCCGGCGGGTGCCGGCAACGATTGGCGAGGCATGGTTCCGAAGGCGCAAATGCCCCGCGTCCGGAACCCCAAGGTCGGATTGATAACGAACTGGAACAATAAGCCCGCGCGTTGGTGGCCCAATCAGGACACACCGGTCTGGGGCGAAATCGACCATGTGTTGGGCATTCGCCTCTCGCTCACGGGGCCCAAGCTGTCGGTCGAGGACCTTCGCCTTGCAACGCAAAGGATCGCCACTCTTGACGAGACTTGGCCTTTCTTCGCTCAGTACATGCAGAGGGTTCCCGCCGAGAACAAGCTCGTCGCGTTCGAGGGAACGACCACATCAACGATGTGGCCGCTGTATCGGGCTTGGCTCGACGCGTTACGCCGCAGGCTTTTCGTTTCCAAGTTGGGCGGATTGATGTCGGAAGAGCTATTCCGAACCGCAATTCAGCCGACCCTCATCCTTCGAGCGCTGCAGGGCCGCACCAAGATCGATTATCTCGTCGGCCGCCCGGTCGATCAAGTCGTCCAGGAAGCCGCCGCTGATGCGGCAACGACGACGTTGACCCGAAGAATCGACGAAATCCCGGTGCCAGGCGGGACGGCGATTCCCTTCCGGAATCGCGGGACATTCATTCAGATCGTCGAGCTCACATCCCCGCCGACTGTCAGCACGATTCTCCCGATCGGCGAGTCGGAGTCGGGCGCTCACCAAGCCGATCAGGCCGATTTGGCTCGGGTTTTTCAATTGAAACCCATGCCTTGGGGAGTGCCAAGAGCGAAAGGGTGATCACCCAATTTCGTCGGTCACTCCTCAACCCATGCCCCAATCGTCCCCCCGGGGCCGGGTATATTTTCATGTCGCGGGCTCCGGTCGTCTAGCGGTTTAGGACATCGCCCTCTCACGGCGAAGATCGCGGGTTCAAATCCCGTCCGGAGTACCACTGCTTTTGAACCTGGATTTGGGCGTCAGTCGAGACGGGATTCTAACTATCAGCAATCGACTCAGTGCCAAGGCGCAACTTCTCCACGTTACGCATTGGTGAGTCACCGAAGTGCTTCCCATAGTCACGGCTAAAGTGCGACGCGTCGTCGTACCCGACCTATAGCCACCGTGGAAGCGTCAAGGTCTTCGCCGATCATCAAGCGCCATCGCCGGTCGGGGGTCGGTTGTGGTTCGCCAGATATTCTTTCAAGAGGGTAGTGTCTGGCCTATGACACTTCGCACATTATTACTCGCAGCAATCGTTGTCGGATCCAGCGCCCAACCGGTTTCGGCGCAGACCCGAAGTCCGGAAGTGATCTATATGAAGGCGGGCGGGGCGGCGTTCACGATGGACGTTTTCAGGCCTGCGAAACCCAACAAGGCGGCGGTGGTCTTCATGATCAGCGGAGGGTGGGTCTCGGACCACTCCATGCTCACAACCATGGGACGCGGTGTCGAGCATGTTTTCGGCGACGCTGGTTTCACAGTGTTCGAGGTCGTCCATGGCGCGCAGCCGCGATATAAGGTCCCCGAGATTGTGGAACAGGTTCGAACGGCGGTCCGGTTCGTGCACGCCCATGCCGCCGACTACGGAGTCGATCCGAACCGAGTGGGGGTATCGGGAATAAGCTCGGGCGCGCATCTTTCCCTCATGGTCGCGGGTTCGCCGGATTCGGGTGTGAGTGCGGTCGCGGCAATCGCTCCCGGTACCGATCTAGCCAACTGGGGCAAGCCAGGTTCCCTATTCACGAACGATCCTGCCATAGCCATGTTCATGCCCGCGCTGGGGATCGATCCCAAAGCGCCCAAAAACGACACCGAAGCTTTGCTCAAGCAGCTTTCGCCCATCACGTTGGTGAACCCCAATTACCCTCCGACTCTGATCGTTCACGGCGATAGTGACAAGCTCGTCCCTCTGCAACAGTCCCAGGCCATGGATCAAGCTTTGGCCAAGGCAGGCGTCGTGCACAAGCTGGAGGTCATCCCCGGCGGCGGCCACGATGAAAAGACGTTTGTTCCGGGCCTGATGAAGGCGCTGCGATGGTTCAAGGACAAACTTCTGAAATAGAAATCGGAGGAAGGATTTGTTGGATGCCTCAGGGCTTGGGTTGCGTAGGTTGCGAATCAGCGGTAGCCGCACTAATCTCCAAAGTTCGCTATCGTCTAGGACGGAGTACCACCATGTACAGAGCTCTTCCTTTGGGTCAGTTTCGACCAACTGAAGGTTGGATCCATCGCGTCGGCGCGAAGGGCGCTGCTATGGATTTACTCCGCCACGCGAAGTTTGGCCTTGGCAAGCGGAATCATCGCGAACGCTGCGACCAGTGCGATTCCAAGTCCGAGGTAGGCGTCCTCGGCCGCTCCATGATGCAAAAGTTGTAAGCCGAACTCGCTTCGACGAAAGAAGGGAGCTCACAGAGTAGGTAGCCGCCGCTTTCCGCTCCGAGCGCTCGATTCGCTCCACCAACTCGCCTCGCGCTTCAATTAGCAGTCTCCGATAGAGAATGCCGGCCGAAACGAGTTCGACGATGCTGTCGATTCTGAATGCTAAAGTAGGACGCTGCTGGCGGCGAGTCCGGCAAAGATCGAGCCGAGAGCCTCTACCACCATCCACGCGATGGTGATGCGCCCAAGATTTGAAGCGAGAGCGACGGCTCCTTGTCGAGTCGCCGCGACGCTCATCTTTGTGCAACGGCGCCGAGGCCGGCGTCCCACGGCGGCGACTGCGAGAGCGACTCTGGCTGCGCGGGCCGCTTGCAGGCTAAACGGGTGGCATAGCGAACAATTGCAGTTACACGTTGCGAGCCAATCACCCGGCTCTTGAGCGAACGATGGACCAATTGATTTCGATTTCCAGATGTAGAAAGTGTTGACGTTCACCTCGTGGTCGCGGCAGACTTCCGCCTGCGTCTTCTGGCCGGTAGCGGCTTCCTGTAGAATCCTCACGATCTGCTCCTCGCTGAACTTCGACTTCTTCATGCTTTCCCCCCAAGACGGGAAGAACTCATTTGATTACGACTTCAGTTCCTGGGGGCAGCGCTGGTATTTCTTCTTGATGCGACCAGCTCGCGAACAGAGTCCTGTATGGTGTGGAAAAGAAATTCAACAAGTTCGCCCGAAACGCCGCCGATCTCACTGGCAGCCCATGGGCATTCCTCCTGGCCGCCCTCATCATTATTGTTTGGCTTCTTTCGGGGCCTTTGTTTAAGTTTGGAGATACTTGGCAGCTCGTCATCAACACCTCCACCACCATCATCACTTTCTTAATGGTTTTCATCATTCAAAACACCCAGAACCGTGACTCAAAGGCTCTTCATCTCAAAATCGATGAATTGCTCCGGTCGAACGAACAGGCGCGAAACTCACTTATGCAACTTGAGTTGAAGACGGACCATGAGCTAGCTGAATATCAACAGCAGTTCGATCGCTTGGCTGATTCAGGCGGAGTCCCGGAAGAAAACGCCCGCTTTGCGGAGGAATATCGTGCTCGTCGCGATAAGATGAACGGCGACGCGACCCGTTGAGCCGCGTCAGATCAAGTGCTGAGGCTATTTGGAAAGACTCAAGACTTGGAGTGCTGGGATCAAGGTTCGCATAGTCCGGCTGAGGTATTGAAGCGAGACTTGTTTCAGTCTCGATTGATCTCAAACCGTAAAAAAAAAAAAGGCGCGGTGAAACATTCCTCTAGTCTCGCAGTCCAACAGCAATCTACGGCGCCAGCCGGGATTGGCGTCGCAGGCGCTCGGGAGATTCTAAATGGAAGAACGAAATCATAAGTCTTGTGATCCGCAAGCGCCTCCTGGCGTCACTCGTCGGACGCTGATGCGGACGGCGGGCGCCGGAGCCGCTGCCAGCCTGCTCGGAAGCCCAATTGCCCGCGCCACCGGCCTTTTCGACGATGCGCCGAAGATCACCGACGAAGACATCCTCAACTTCGCTTTGAACCTCGAATACCTAGAGGCCGAGTACTACACTTACGCGGTCATGGGGCATGGCATCGACTCGATTAATATCGGAATCGACGGTGTGGGCACCGCGGGCGCCACGACGGGCGGCCGAGCCGTTAACTTTACCGATCCGCGCCTACGTAAGATCGCCGAAGAGCTGGCCTACGACGAACAGCAGCACGTCATCCTTCTGCGGAAGGTTCTGGGCAAGAAAGCCATCGCCAAGCCCGCGATTAAGCTTGATGCTCTCGGAATCGGCTTCGCGAGCGACGCTGAATATCTCACGATCGCGCGAGCTTTCGAGGACACTGGAGTTAGCGCCTACGCGGGCGCCGCACCGCTCCTCAAGAACAAGATTATTATCGGCACCGCCGCAGGCATTCTCGCCGACGAGGCTTACCACATGGGGAATGTACGTCTGATGATCGCCATGAAGGAGATTCGCGTGCCCCGGCTCGACGCCAGAGACATTCTTCCCCCGCCCGCGGGAGACAAACTTTTCGCGCTCGACCAGGATGGCTTGTCCGTAACCCGAACGCCAGCCGAGGTGGTCGCGATTGCTGCGCCGTTCTTCCCGAACGGGATCAACGGCAATCTCCAGCCCACCATGATGAACAAGGGAGGAAAGTAATGGACTACGAAAGCATTCACGAGAGCCTTTCGTCTAGACGCGCCCTGCTCCGTACGGCAGGCATCGGTATCACCGCCGGGGCAGCCAGCTTCGCTCTGCCGAAGTCGCTTTTAGTCGGCAAGGTGGATTCGGTCGTTTTGAACTTCGCGCTGAATCTCGAGTATCTGGAAGCGGAGTTTTACACTTACGCTACGACTGGACGAGGGATTGAAGACTTCGGCATCCGGACCGATGGAAGCGGCGATCAAGGCCAAACCACGGGAGGAAGCAAAATCGACTTCGGTTCCGCGATCATCGAGAAAACAGCGATGGAATTGGCGGAGGACGAACGCCAACACGTTAAGTTCCTGCGAGAAGCGTTAGGACCCGATGCGGTAGCGAAGCCGTCCATCAACCTCAATGCCATGGGCATGGGATTCGGCAACGTCAACGAGTTCCTGATGCTTGCTCGAGCCTTCGAGGACACCGGCGTCAGCGCGTACAACGGAGCCGCTCCGCTTATAAGTGATAAGGGGATTCTTGGCGCCGCCGCGCAGATCCTAGCCGCCGAATCCTATCATGCGGGCAACATTCGTCTCTTGGTGGACCTCCACTCGCTGCAGACGATGGCCCTCGACAAGAAGGACGTGCTGCCACCTCCGACCGGCGACAAATACTTTTGCGTCGACAGCAAGGCACTCGGTATCGCCCGCCTTCCGCCGGAAGTGCTCAAAATCGTCAAGCCGTTCTTCCCGAACGGTCTGAACGGAACTATTAAGTAGCGACAGTGGCTCGGCTACTCGCCGAGCCATTCCTAGGGGCTATTGAAATTCGCTTCAGATTGGTTAGAGATTTCGTCTTTTCGTTATGTGCGGTCGCGTTTCACCGCAGTCTCAGATGTTCTCCAGCCTTACGCTGGACTGCTCGGATCCTGAGAACCACGTTTTGAGGAAGGTTCGTACGCTGGCCGACGCCGCGCTGGCGCCGCGAAAGGTCGGTCCTGGTCCAGACCAGTGGAGAAAACTCTAGGGTCGGATTAAGCCAGCAACGGCCATGCAGCAGGCATGTCGACGCCCTCGCGCGGAGCCAAATCTTGAACCCTATGGTGTCGGCGAGAGGGGGGTTTGTGGGGTCTGGTGGGTCGGTTTTGAACTTGAGGGCAGATGGTGAACGGCCATAGATGACCATAACACTGTAGGTGTCACAGGCATAGCGCGCGAACCTGTGAGCCATGTCCTGAGTTCAAGCTGCCGCGATCTCAAAGTCCTTCTCGGTGTTGAGACATCCGCAAATATATTGCTTGTCGAAGTGCCGCTGACCCTAGCTGGAAGAGGCGGTAAGGTTCGCATCTGAGAATAAAAGTCCAGGCCCTACAATCTCCGCATAAAGGAGATCCTGGATTCGCCGCCTCCATTGCCTACGCTCGTTCCACTTTTCAGAAGGGCTTGCTGGTGAACGGACGCACGATGGGGGAACTCAAGGACGGTGTCCTAGCGAACGTAGTGCTCTCGAATGCAGCCGGGACGATCATGATAAACCCTTTTGCGGACCTCCTTCAAGCTGGCTACGCTCGGTTTTCCCCAAAGGATGTGGCCGCTTATGTACGGCTCAATCCATACTATGAAGACTGGAAGGGGGGGCTGCCTGAGCTTTCAAAGGAAGGCGATGCAAGATCACAAGGGATGTGGGCCACCGTCTGGAAAGCTCAAATCCCGCCCAAGAAATAGCCTGCTTGCACTCTTTTCAATTGGATATTGACTGGCGAGAGCCAACAATATCTTAAGGGAGTATTGTTTGAACATGAGGTCCTCACTTCTCTTCGCCTCCATGGCGCTTGTTGTCGGCTATGGCGCGACGCCTGCTTTCGCACGCGTTGGTGATCCCCCCGCGACCGCTCCGGCAGCCGCCGGAAAGACGGTCGACGTGCCCAAGAAGGAGGAGCCTAAGAAGGACGAGAAGACGTCGGATTACGAGCGCGCGGTGAAAGACCTGAAGCGCATCGACGGCCCGTTCCCCATGTACTTGCGCCGCAAAGAGATCCTCATG
This sequence comes from Fimbriimonadales bacterium, assembly GCA_038238735.1. GTDB lineage: Bacteria > Armatimonadota > Fimbriimonadia > Fimbriimonadales > Fimbriimonadaceae > JAFDWR01. The sequence goes on from JBBSFL010000066.1 coordinate 11,475, forward strand.
GAGGTCCCTCAGAGCGCGATGGGCAAGCCGTTTATGATCCAGGCGACCCTCGGCAGCGGAGCGAACCCGATGGGCCTGCAGGCGGGCGATCCTCTCAACGGGATCGACGTCTTCTCTTGGGAACAGAACGAGGACGCGTTGACCCTCGTCAAGCCGAACCTCAAGTATCGCTGGACCCAGGCAAATCCCTTCGCCGTGACCTCCGAGCGCAGCTTCCCCAAGGCCTATCTAGGTAGCTATCGCGTGGAGCAGACGAACACCGAGAAGAAGCTCCTGCTCGTGAACGTCACGAGTTTGTTCATGGGCGACCTGTTCCATCTCAGCGAAATGGTCAGCATGCTTCTCGGTGGCGCGTATTCGTTGGATCGCGAGAAGACGAACGTCGACAAGATCAAGGGCTTCGGCGACGACGACACGGTCGTTCGCATGAAGATGCACTATAACTCGCCGCGCGGAGCGGGCGACGGCAATCCGCTTCTCGCCCTCTTCGGCATCGGCGGAAATCAACTCGAAGATGACCGCAGCGTTCCGCTTCGCGTGAACTACAACATGTGGTACCGCAAGGACGACGGCTATCGGCCTCGCCTGGCCGACCCGCGTATCGGTTACTTCACCACCGACTATTTCAGCCTCGACAAGTTCCTCGACGACGACCATACCCAGCGCCTAATCAACCGCTTCAACCTTCAGAAACGGGATCCGGGGGCGGCGATGAGCGAGCCTGTAAAGCCGATCGTCTGGGTCATCGACCCTTCGGTTCCGATGAAGTGGAGGGGGGCGGTCAAGGACGGCATTCTTCGCTGGAACAAGGCTTTCGAGCAGCTTGGCTACAAGGACGCGGTTCAGGTCCG